>DASZCV010000019.1:0-24551 GCA_035942755.1 Thermoleophilaceae bacterium | reverse complement strand
CTCGAGGACTGCGACCCTCACTGCCCGGGGGGCGTCGGAGCTGCCGGCGGCTCGGGCTCGGGCTCGGGCTCCTCGAAGACCGCGACGGTCAGCACAACCGCTCCTCCCGGCTCCACCTCCGTCCCCGCTGCCGGGCGCTGGGAGAGGACCTTGCCATCCTCGCTCTCGTCCTCGGTGGGGCGCTCCCGGACGCTGCCCGAGAGCCCCTGGGCGCGCAGCCTGCGAAGGGCATCCGCCTTCGAGAGCCCCTCGACGTCCGGCACGCTCGCCTTCTCCGGCTCCTCCGCCGGCTCTGACACGGTGATCGTCACGCGGTCTCCGGCGTCGAGCTCGGTCCCCTGCCCGGGCGACTGTGCGATCACCTCGCCCTCCGGCTTGTCGGACTGCTGTGTCTGAACTTCCACCGTCAGGCCCTCGCGGTCGAGGCGCGACTCCGCCGACTCCCTCGAGAGGCCGACCACGTTCGGCACGCTGATCTTCTGCGGGCCGGAGCTCACGAAGAGGCGCACCCGAGAACCTCTGTCGACTTCCGTGCCCGCCTCGGGCGAGGTGTCCACGGCGAAGCCCTTCTTGACGCTGCTGGACGGCCGCGGATCTGCCGTGACCTTGAGGTCGGCCTTCTCGAGCTCCTTGAGCGCGCGCTCCTCGGGAAGGTCACGAACCGAGGGCACCCGCACCTTGCCCGGGCCACGGGACACGGCAAGCGTGACGATCTCGCTCTTTGCCGCCTCCTCGGCGGCGTCGGGCTCCTGGCGCAGCACGGTGTCCACCTCCGCGCGGCTGCGCTCGCGTTCCACCTCCACATTCTCGAACCCGGCCTTGTCGAGGCGCTCCCGGGCGTCGGTCAGGTTCATCCCGGTCACCTTCGGCACGTCCACCTTCTCGGGCCGCGAGAACGCGTACCCCATCAGCGCGATGAGCGCGAGCACCAGCAGCGCGAGGGCGGCGGCCGGCCAGCGGCGGCGGCGTGCCTCCCCGCGCGGCGGCGGCTCGGTCGCGACCGGGGCAAGGGCGGGGCCGGCGGCCAGCGTCGGATCGCCCACCGGGACCGGCAGCGCCTCGAATACCGCCGTGCTCTGGGTGACCGGCGCGCCGTCGCCCATGGCCTCGACGTAGGGACGGCACGCCTCCAGCGCCGCGGCGAAGTCCTCGCCGCTCTGCCAGCGCGCCAGCGGGTCCTTGGCGAGCGCTCCCATCACCACCGACTCGAGGTTCGGCTCTATCGCGACGCCGTGCTCGGACATGGGCGGCGGCGGCTCGGAGAGGTGCTTGAGTGCGATGGCCACGGCGCTGTCTCCCTCGAAGGGCAGCCGCCCCGTGAGCATCTCGTAGAGCATCACGCCGATCGAGTAGAGATCTGATGCGGCAGTGACCGCGTGGCCCTGGGCCTGCTCAGGCGAGAGGTACTGCGCGGTGCCCATGATCGAGCCCGTCTCGGTCATCTCGGAGGCGCCTGCGCGGGCGATGCCGAAGTCCGTGACCTTCGCGACACCATCGTCGTCGACGATCACGTTGTGGGGCTTGAAGTCGCGGTGGATGACGCCGTGGCGATGGGCGAAGGCGGCGGCCTCGAGCACCTGGATACCGAGGTCGATCACACGCAGTTGATCGAGCGGCGCCGATTCGATCACGATGTCCTTGAGCGTCCTGCCCTGAAGGCACTCCATCGCGATGTAGTAGGTGCCCTCGTACTCGCCGCGGTCGAAGACCCCGACCACGTTGGCATGCTGCAGGCCCGCGGCCGACTTGGCCTCGCGCCGGAAGCGCTCCACGAACTCGGCGTCCTGGGCGAAGCGGCGGTGGAGCACCTTGAGCGCGACCTCGCGGCCCAGGTGCGTGTCCTCGGCGCGGTAGACATCCGCCATTCCTCCCGAGCCGATCCGCCCGAGGACGCGGTAGCGGCCGTCGATGATGGTGTCGTCTGCCACCTCGGTCATCAGGCGGCGCCCCCGATGAGCGCCTCGAGCACCCGCTTGGCCAGCGGCGCCGCCTCGGTCCCGCCCTGCCCCTGGGTGCGCTCGATCGTGACGGCGACCGCCATGCGCGGGCGATCGATGGGGGCGAAGCCGATGAACCATGCCTGGTTGGCGGTGGCATTGTCCACCTCCGCGGTACCTGTCTTGCCGGCCACCTCGATGCCCGACAGCGCCGCCGCGGTGCCCGTGCCCTCCTTCACCACGTTGCCCATCATCTGGGCGAGCATTCCGGCGGCCTTCTGGGACATCACGATCGACTGCTCCTCGGGCTCCACGCGCTCGGTCACGCGGCCGTCCTTAGCCACCACCTTCTCAGTCAGCCGGGGCCGCATCAACCTGCCGCGGTTGCCAACCGCTCCCGCCACCATCGCCATCTGCAGCGGGCTCACCTGGATGCCGCCCTCCGAGCCACCCTGGCCGATGGCCACCCGGCCGACGTCGAACCCGCCGTCCCCATCGAGCAGGCGACCGCGGGCGTCGCGCACTCCGCTGGCGCTCATCTGCGAGTCCGGATAGTCAAGCTCGGGGTCCTTGTTGAAGCCGAAGCGCTCCATGTACTCGATCAGGGTGCCGCGCCCGAGCCGCTCGCCGACCTGCGCCCAGACGGTGTTCACCGAGTTCGTGAGCGCATCGGTGAGCGGGAGCGGGCCGAAGTCCTGGCCGCCGGCGTTCGCCAACGGCACGCCGCTGACCGGCCGCGGCGATGACCCGTCCACGATCGACTGCGGGGTGAACCCGCCGGTGTCGAGCGCGGCGGCCGCGGTGACCACCTTGAAGGTCGACCCGGGCGGGTAGCGCGACTGGGTGGCGCGGTTGAGCAGCGGCGCTCCCTCGCCGCTGTTCAGCTGCCTGAAGCGCTCGGGAACGTCGTTCGGGTCGTACTCCGGCACGCTCACCATCACGCGCACGCGACCGGTCTGGGGCTCGATCGCCACGATCGAGCCGCGCCGCCCGCCGAGCGCCGCGAGCGCCGCGCGCTGTCCCTTGGGGTCGAGCGTGGTCGTCACGTCCTGGCCCTCGCGCGCCTTGCTCTGGAGCTGGCTGAAGATCGACCCAAACTCGCTCTCCTCGCCGATCAGCTCGTCGTTCTTGGAGCGCTCGAGGCCCGCCCGGCCCTTCGAGATGAAGTTGTAGCCCACGGCATGGGAGAAGAGCCCGCCGGTCGGATAGGAGCGGGTGTAGGTGCGCTGAGCGCCGCTACCCCGCGCCACGCTGCGCGCCAGCACCGTGCCGTCGCGCGCCAGCACGAGCCCGCGCGGGATCCGCTGCTCCTCGATCAGCGGCCTCCGGTTGGACGGCTCGTTCTCGAGGCTCTCGGCCTCGAAGACCGCCCAGCGTGAGGTGAACGCGATCAGGGTCGCGAAGAGCAGCATCGAGAGGCCGAAGAGCTGCACGATCTGGCGGTTCACGGGCGCCCCTCCATCACACGAGGCCACCCTGCATGCTGCCGCGGTCCCGGCGGGCGTGGTCGGACACGATCAGCAGCAGCGCGAGGATCACCATGTTCGCCAGGATCGAGCTGCCCCCGTACGAGACGAAAGGAAGCGTCACCCCGGTGAGCGGGATGACGCGTGTGACGCCGCCCACGATCACGAACACCTGCAACGCGAGCACCGCGGTCAGGCCGGCGGCCAGGAGCTTCGAGAACCCGTCCCCCGCAAGCAGCGCCGCCTTGAATCCGCGCGCCACGAACAGCAGGTAGACGAGGATCAGGCCCGCCGCGCCGAAGAGCCCCACCTCGTTGGTGATCACCGCGTAGATCAAGTCGGTGTGCGCGGCCGGAAGGATCTTGCCGCCGTTCGGCAGCTCGAGCAGCGCCTGGCCGAAGCCCTGGCCGAAGAGGCCGCCGTCCGCCTGTGCGAAGAGCGACTGCGCGATCTGGTAGCTGCCGCCCGTGCGCTCCAGGAGCTCGGGGTCGAAGGGGTGAAGCCATGTCTCCACGCGACTCTGCACATGATTCTCCGTCCTGGCGAAGAAGGTGGCGCCGCCCAGGAAGAGCGTTGCCCCCACGCCCACCACCGACAGCCGGTCGGTGGCCACGTAGAGCAGCGCGAGGAAGCTGCCGAAGAACATCAGCGAGCTGCCGAGGTCACGGATCACCAGCAGCATCAGCATCGCCAGGCCCCAGATGAGCAGGAGCGGGCCGAAGTGCTTCACCGAGGGCCGCTCACGCAATATCGAGCCGAGCGACACCGCGAAGATCGCGAGCAGGACCGTTTCCGCCACGCCCAGGTCGAGCACCCGGACCAGCAGGACCACCCCGAGCGCGGCGCCACCGAAGAGGAGGAGCTGGCGCCCGAACGGCAGCGGCCGCAGGCGCGCCCTCACCAGCATGTCCCCGGTGTCCCGGAGGTAGCTCGCGAGGAAGATGATGATCGCGATCTTCGCGAACTCGGCGGGCTGGAACTGGATCGGCCCGATCTTCACGGCGAGGAAGGCGCCGTTGACCTGTGCCCCGATGCCGGGGATTCGCGGCATCACGAGCAGCGCGATGCCCCCCGCCGCGATCGTGTACCGGTAGCGCTCGAGCACATGGTGGTCGCGAAGGAAGACAATGGTGGCGCAGAAGAAGATGAGCCCGATCACGAACCACTGCGCCTGCTCGCGCGCGAGCTCGGCGTCGATCCGATAGATCATCACCAGCCCGAAGGCGGCAAGCAGGGCCCCGAGCGGGAACAGGTAGGGGTCGGCGTCCGGCAGCCGCGAGCGGATGAACAGGTGGGCGAAGACGCAGCAGCCGAGGAAGAAGAGCCCGTAGGTGGCGGTGGCATCGCTCACCTCCTCCGTGCGGGCGATCAGCACGGCGGCAAAGCCCGCCGTGACCACCAGCGATACGGGGATGAGTCCGAAGAGCTCGCGGGTGCGCGCGCTCACTCGCGGGCCCTACCCCGATCGAGCGTCCCGCGCTCGAGTTGCCTGACGAGATCCTCGGCGTCGCCGCGGCTGCGCCACTCGTGGTCGAGGACGCGCTCGCGCCGAGCGCTCGGTACCCGACGCGCCGGCACGCTGCTCGTGTACTCCGACGCGTACAGCTCGATCCCCATCGGCAGCTCGTAGGGCAGCCCCCGGTAGAGGGTCACGAGGCCCGCGTCGTCGGTGCCAAGGAAGTAGACCTGACGCGCTCCGGCGTAGAGGCCGGCGCAGATCGCCACCGCCACGACCAGCATGACCAGCAGTCTCGCGGCACGGCGCGGCCCCGACGGGGGCTGCTCCCTCGCGGGAACGGGGCGGGAGCGCCGGGAGGCGGTCACCCGCGGCGGGGCGGACGGCGGGGCGGCCATCGCGGTGCGCTCCTGCTCCTGCACGGCGCTCCGGACATCGTCGGTCGTCAGCCCCTGGTGAATCGTCTCCTGCACCGCCGGGCTTGCCCCGACCGCGGAGTCGTCCCCGTCGGGCCCTTCCGCCACGCGGAAGAGCACGACCGTGATGTTGTCCTTGCCCCCGCTCTGATTGGCCGCCCGCACGAGGTTCCTGGCCGCCTCCTCGAGCGAGCCCGCGGCTCGCAGGATGCCCGCGATCTCCGCCCCGGAGATCATGCTCGTAAGCCCATCTGAGCACAGCAGGTAGACGTCCCCGTCGCACGCGACGTGACTGTGGGCGTCCACCTCCACCTCCGCCTCCGGCCCGAGCGCACGCGTGATCACCGAGCGCTGCGGGTGGTTCTCGGCGGCCTCCTCGCTGAGCTGGCCGCTGCGCACCAGCTCGGCGACCAGCGAGTGGTCGCGGGTGAGCTGCTCGAGCTCTCCGTCCCGCAGACGGTAGGCGCGGCTGTCGCCCACGTGGCCGACGGTCACGTCCCGCCCCTCGACGATCGCGGCGGTGGCGGTGGTGCCCATCCCTCGCCGCGACTCGTCCCGCTCGGCCAACTCGTGGATCTGCGTGTTGGCCCGCCGGATCACCCGGGTGAGCCGCTCCTCCGGCGTGCCGCCGTCGTGGTCGCCCCTCACCAGCACGTCGACCGCCATCCGAGAGGCCACCTCCCCGGCCTGGGCACCGCCCATCCCATCGGCCACCGCAAACAGCGGACCGCAGACGAAGTTGTCCTCGTTGGCCTCCCGCTGGCGGCCGACGTCGGTCAGCCCCGCCTGTTCGACGACTCGCAGAGCCACCCCTACTCCTGGTAGCGGTACTCGCTGTCGCCTATACGGATCACGTCCGCCACCTTGAGCCGCTCGGGGCCGCGCAGCTGGCGGCCGTTCAGATAGGTCCCGTTGGTCGAGCCCATGTCCTCCACGTGCATGAAGTCGCCGCGCGGATAGATCCGCGCGTGCGCAGAGGAGGCAAACGGGTCGTTGACGGGAATCTCCGCGCTGTCGGCGCGGCCGAGCGTGGCCCCCTCCGAGATGTCGAGCACCGTTCCGGGCTCGTAGCCGAGCGCCGCGATCACCTCCAGCCGTGGCCGCATGTTGCCCATCATGCCCCTGCCGCCCTGCCGCTCATCGTGGCGCTGGGAGGCGCTTGACGGCGCGAGCGGCTCGGCGGCCACCGCGCTCTCCCGGCTCCGTGCGAGGTCCCGCAGGGCGCTGCGAGAGACCCACAGCAGGAACAGGTAGAGCACCGCGAGGAAGGCGAACTTGAGCGCTACGGCGAGTGGGTCGTCGTCCACGGGCCCTACTCGAGCTCGAAGTCGAGGTCGGTCAGGCCCAGCGTGATGCGGTCCCCATGCTTCAGCACCGCCTGCTCGACACGCCGGCGGTTCACCTTGATCCCGTTGGTGGAGCCAAGGTCCACCACTCGCCAGCCCGTGCCGTCGTGCCGCAGCTCGGCGTGCCGGCGGGAGACGTTGGCATCGTCCAAGACGACTTCACAGTCGCGGGAGCGTCCCAGCACGATGCGATCGCCCGAGAGCACCGTGCGGCGCCCGGCCCCGACAAGCACCGCCCGTGACGGGGATGCCGGCTCGGGATCGAGCCTCCGCGCCGAACGATCCGGCGAGTAGACCATGGTGTGGCCGAAGTCGCCCGCCGACGGGGCGACGTCTGGACCGGGGGCCTCCTCGAGCTCGTCCGGGGCCGTCAGGAGTTGCGCCTGGATGCCGAACTCGCCCAGGGAGAGCCGCTCGTCGGTCATGAACTCCACCGCGGGGCGGCTCGTGAGCGCCAGCCGCTCGCTGCGGGCGTGCTCGAGCAGGTAGTCCGACAGCTCCTTGCGCAGCGCGGGCTCGTAGCTCGAGAACTGCTCGCGGTCCTGGGGCGAGAGGAACACGCGGTAGTGATTGGGCACGTAGACACGCGAGACCGAGACGGCCTTGGACTCCTCCATCTCCTTCGCGAGCTTGCGCGCGAGCTCCACCGGCTCGACGCTCGACTTGATGGCGCGGCTGAACGCGCCCTCGACGAGCCCGCCCAGCTTGGCCTCGAGATTTTTGAGAACGCTCACGCGACTATCGAATCATCATCCGGTCCGGTCAGGGTAGTGCCGGGCCGCCCGAACCGCCGTGCGCAGGAGGGGTCGTCAACGTCACGAGAAGCGCCACCACGGCGCCGAGGCAGGCCCCCGCCACCGCGCCGCGCGCTCGATCGAGCTCCGTCGTGGCCGCCAGCAGGTCCCCGACGACGCCGTGCGCGGCCACGAGCCCGGCAGCCCAGAGACCTGCCGCCACCAGGTCGAGGGCCCCGTAGCGCCCCCGAACGAGCACCGGCAACACCAGCGCGAAGGCCACCCACGCGAGGAGCGGCAGGAGGACCGGCGACGAGATCAGTGGCAGGATCGCGTCCCCCGCCGCGTCGATCACCGAGCCCTGCCACTCGCCGCGCGCCGGCGTGCCGTCGGCCGCACCGAAGAGAAGCTCACCGCCCGTCAGGATCTCCACCGCCGCCAGCCACAGGAAGCCCGCCGCCGCGAGGCCCGCGCGGCGCCAGGCGGTCCCGCTGAGCGCCGCGACGCCCACGAACAGGGGTGCAAGCGCAACGCTGCCGAGCAGCGGCGCGAGTGCCGGCACCGACCACAGCAGCCCGGCGCGCGGCAGGAGCACCGGGGTTGGGGCAAGCGCGGCCGCCAGCACCAGGGCCGTGCCCTCACGGCCCGCATCGGGAGAGGCGAGCCAGCCACAGATCGCGAGCGCGCTCGCTATCCAGCCCACGCGGGGAAGCAACGCCACCAGCAGAGCGACCACCGCTCCGGCTGTCACCGACGAGATGGGTGGGGCGGGGCCGAGCAACTCGAGGCCCACACCCACGAGCAGCCCGGCGGCAAGTCCGGCGGCCACCCTGGCCGCGGCCGCGAGGCCCCTGCCGGCTGCGGCAGCGGGGAGCGCGGCCTCGCCCGAGGGTCCTGGTGCCTCCAGCCGGCTCCCCCTCGGCTTGAGAAGCGTGCGCAGCCGCGTGCCGGTGCGCGCCGGGCGCAGGGTGGCCGTGAGCCCGAACCGCTCGCGAGTCTCCGGCTCCACCAGTCCTCCCTCGTCTGCCAGCACCCGCTCGACCTCGCGCAGAACGCCGCGCAGCTCCGCGGGCGAGGGCCTGAAGCCGGGATCCGGATCGAGCGCCGCGTCGAGGGCATCGGCAAGGACCGGCGGCAGATCGGGGCGGCGCACGAACAGCGACGGCAGCAGGCGGCCCAGGCGCCGGGCGGTGGCGGCCGGGCTGTCCGCGCGGACGGGATTGGCGCCGGTCCAGGCCTCATACAGCGTCAAGGCGAGGGAGTAGACGTCACATGCCGATGTCACGCGCCGGCCCTCGGCCTGCTCGGGAGCCATGTAGGCGAGCGTGCCCACGACGTCGCCGGTGGCGGTCAGCGTGTCCCCCGTGCCGAGCTGTGCGATCCCGAAGTCCGTGAGCTTGGCAAACCCGGCGCCTGCCGCCGGCTCGGCCAGCACCATCACGTTCGCCGGCTTCACGTCGCGATGGATGACGCCCCTGGCATGAGCGTGCTCGAGGGCCTCGCACAGCGCGACTCCGATGCGGGCGACGTCGCGGTCGGAGAGCGCACCCTCCCGAGCGAGCTCCCCCAGGGTCGCGCCGTGCACGAGCTCTGAGACGAGGTAGACGTCCCGCTCGTCCGATCCCATCTCGAAGAGCGCGACGATGCCCGGGTGGTTGAGCCGCGCGGCCGCGAGGGCCTCGCGCTCCACGCGCGACCTCTCCACGCCCCCGTCCTCGCGCGGAATGACCTTGACCGCCACGTCGCGTTCGAGCTTCTCGTCGTGAGCGCTCCAGACCACGCCGAACCCGCCCGCCCCCAGCCGCCGCTTAAGCCGGTAGCGTCCGAGCACCAGCCGGTGAGCGGCGTCGCTCCCGGTCTTACCAGGCGGCTGCTCGAGCGCGGAGCGGGTGGTGTCGGGCCTTCTCATCTCGCTTGGGTTTCGATCCTGCGGGGGGTCTCCCTGCCGCTCGCCCGACCGCTACGGTCGGTAGACAACCGACCAAAGGTTCATACTCACCACCTCGAGCGAGGAGCGATTCTGTCCTTCTTCGATGAACCGGACCCGCCTGCTGACCGCGCTCAACCGGGGCGCCGCAGGCAACCCATGGGCGCCCACACCGACCGACAGACCCTCATGGTACGGCGGTCCGTCGCGGCGGGCGCCGGCGTGCTGTTGCTGATCCTGCTCGTCCTCCTGATGCGGGGCTGCCTGAATGCGCGCAAGGAGCAGGCGTTCAAGGACTACGTGCGTGACGTCGGTGCGCTCGTGCAGGAGTCAGACCAGGAGAGCAAGCTGCTATTCGACCTTCTCTCGGGCGGAGAGGGAAGCGACGTGGACGTGGAGAACCAGCTCAACGCCTTTGCGGGCGAGTCGGCAAAGCTCGTGGACCGTGCGCGTGAGACCGACCACCCCGACGAGCTCGCCACCGCGCAGCGCTTCCTCGTCGAGTCGCTCGAGTTCCGCCGCGACGGGATCCGCGGCATAGCGAGCGCGCTACCGGATGCCATCGCCCGGCAGCAGGAGCGCCGCCAGGGCACCGAGCAGATCGCCGAGCAGATGCAGAAGTTCCTCACGAGCGACCGGATCTACTTCGACCGGGTGATCCCCAACCTGCAGGCCGCCCTCAAGGAAGAGGGGCTCGGCGAGGAGGTGCCGGAGAGCCAGTTCCTGCGAAGCGTCGACTGGCTGCAGCCCGAGACGGTGGCCGATCGCATCGGAAAGCTCGGCGGAGGCGGCGGTGGTGCCGGAAACGAGGCGGCGGCGCCTGGCCTGCACGGCAACGGGATCGCCGGCGCGACGCTCGGCGGGCAGGCGCTCGCTCCGGGGGCCGCCCCGAGCATCCGGGTCACGGACGATCTCAAGCTGGTGGTGCAGATCGCCAATCAGGGTGAGAACACGGAGACCGACGTCAAGGTCAACGCCACGATCGGGAAGGGGGGCGAGGCGATCAAGCTCACCAAGGTGCTGGACTCGATCGCCGCGGGAGAGACCAAGTCGGTCGAGATGCCGGTTGCCGCCCGTCCGCCCACAGGGCAGAACGTGCCGGTCACGGTCGAGGTGGACGCCGTTCCCGGGGAGAAGAAGGTCGACAACAACAAGGGCGCCTACTCGGCCATCTTCACCGGGTAGCGCCAGCGTCCCGACCGCCACCCCCGGCTGTAGGCTGGGGATGTGGAAAGCCTTACCTCCACGGAGGGCATCGCAGCGCTGGCCGCCGGGGCGATCGCGCTGGCCGCGCTGATCCTGGGGATCGCGCTGGCCGTGAAGCTGCGGAGGATGCGAAGCGCCCAGCGTGCCGTCCTCGGAGGCGAGGGGCGGGACCTCGTGGAGCACGCCGCGCGGCTCGAGCGGGGGTTCATCGAGCTGCGCGACTGGGTCGAGGACACCGCCGCGGGCATCGACGCCCGCATGGCGGGTGCCGAGAGCCGGATCGCCGCCTGCATCACCCATCGCTCGCTCATCCGCTACGACGCCTACGGGGAGATGTCGGGCCGGCAGTCGAGCTCGCTGGCCCTGCTGGACGCCACCCGCTCGGGCGTCGTGCTGACGTCGATCCTCCATCGAGACAGCGCACGGGTGTACGTGAAGCAGATCGTGGACGGCGAATCCGAGCTCGAGCTCTCACCCGAGGAGCTCGAGGCCATCGAGAGCGCACTGGCGGGACGGCCCGGCGCGATCGCGGACGCCTGACGCAGCGTGGCGATCACCGTCGCCTACCTCGGCCCCGCGGGCACCTACACCCACGAGGCGATGCGCGCCTCAGCCGTCGAGGAGATCTCCCCGCAGCCGCGCTCCACCGTCTACGAGACGGTGATGGCCGTGCAGGAGGGTACGGCCGATCGCGCGGTCGTGCCGATCGAGAACTCGCTCGAAGGCGGTGTGGCCGCCACCCTCGATGCCCTCGCCGGGGAGGCAGACCGGGTGCGGATAGCAGCAGAGGTGGTGCACCCGATCCACCACTGCCTCGTGGCGGCAGAGGATCTGCCGCTCGGGCGGATCACTCGCGTGCTGTCGCACCCCCAGGCCGTCGCGCAGTGCGCGCGTTACCTGCGCGAGCGCCTTCCGAGCGCTGAGCGCGTGGCCACCACGTCCACCGCGGAGGCCGTGCGCACCGTGCGCGAGCAGGGTGGGCCATGGGCAGCGCTCGGCTCTCGCCTGTCTGCCGAGCTCTATGACGGCAGGGTGCTCGCCGAGGGTGTGGAGGACGAGCCCGACAACGTCACGCGCTTCGTGTGGCTTGCCCCGGAGGGCGCCGCGGCTGCCGGGGTAGACGGCCCCGCCAAGACCTCCATCGTCTTCTGGGGCTTCAACGACGCGTCACCGGGCGCCCTGGTCTCCGTGCTCAGCGAGCTCTCGGACCGGTCGATCAACCTTACGAAGATCGAGTCGCGACCACGCAGCGGCGGGCTCGGGCACTACATGTTCTTCGCGGACCTCGAGGGACACGAGCACGAGCGCAACATCACGACGGCCCTCACGGCACTCGCAGAGCGCGTCGAGACCCTGCGTGTGCTGGGCTCCTACCCCGTCGCCGGCGGTTGACCGCTCGCTAGACTGCTCGAACCGTGGCAGCGGTGTCTCAAGCGGTCGACTCGGCAGGTCAGGCTGGTGATTCAGACCCGGCTCCTCTCCGCGCGCTGCCGCCCCCGGTCGGCCCGCCCGGCGCAGCGGCCTGCGGCCGGGTGCTCGTGCTCAACGCCTCCTACGAGCCGATCAACGTGTGCACCGTCCGCCGGGCGGCCGTGCTCGTACTGAAGGACCGGGCCGAGATTCTCGAGCGCGGTGAGTGGGCGCTGCATGCCGAGACCATGACGCTGCCGCGCCCGACGGTCATCCGGCTCAAGACCTACGTGCGCATCCCGCGCGATGCCCACCGCCGCAAGATCACCCGCCGAGCCGTCTTCGCACGGGACGCCTGGACATGCCAGTACTGCGGCCATGAGCGGGGCAACCTCACCGTCGACCATGTCATCCCTCGCTCGAAGGGAGGAAGCTCTGGGTGGGAGAACATCGTGACCTGCTGTGCCCCCTGCAACCGCCGCAAGGGGGACCGCCTGCCGCGCCAGGCGAACATGGTGCCGCGCCGCGCTCCGCGCGCACCGAGCGCCACGATCTTCATCCACGTAGCGGCACCGGTGATCCCGCAGGCGTGGCGGCAGTACCTGGCCGCGGCCTGACGTGTCGAGCCTTCCGCCGCCCCGCAACCACCCGGCCGGGCCATGAGGGCGCCCGATGATCCGACCGGGGATGAGCTCCGGAGGCTGCGGCGCTGGGTCCTGGTCGCCGGGGTCTGGGCGGTGGCGGCCACCGCCACCGCCCTGATCGCACTGATCGACAGCTCTGACCGGGAAGCCCGCAAGGAGACCGAGCGGGCCGAGGGCCGGCTGGCGGCCGCAGCGCAGAAGCTCGAGACGCGGATCGACGACCTCGAGGCAAGGCTCGACGACCTGCCGCGCTCCAATGACATCTCCAAGCTCGAGCAGCGCCTCGCCCGCGCCGAGAACGGCGCCACGGAGGCCTCCGCTGACGCAACGGGCGCGGAGCGGAAGGCCACAGCGCTCGAGGAACGCGTGCGGGCGATCGAGGATGGCGCCGGGAACGGTGCGGCGGCGGACCCCGGCCGCGAGCCCTAGAACCGCGAGGGGCGCCGCTGTGGGCGCCCCTCGGTTCTACGGGTCTGGACCAATCGGCTGCGGCACTGCCGGAGCTTTTCTGCTCCACGGCCAGAGGGACCACTCCTGACCTCCGCGTTGCCGACGGTGCCTCGGTTGGACTCCGCTTGACGGGGCCCAGCTCGGTCTAGCGGCCGGACACCTCCAGGGTCCCAGCATGTCTGTCAATCAACGTTCGGACCACCTCCTTTCCCTGGTAGGCCCAATATAAGCAGATCGGGGCGTCGTGCCGCCGAGGTACCGATCGAAGGGTCCTACTCGTCCGCTTCAGGGTCTGCCTCGAGGCCCGGGTCGAGCGCGTCCGCGCCCTCGGCGTCCGCGTCGGCGACGGGCAGCTCGTCGATAGGCTCGAGGCCGCCCGGCACCTCCTCCTGGACCACCGCGGAGGTGTCCGCCTCCTCCTCCATGACCAGCGCGACCGCGCTCACGGTGTCGTCCTCGCGCAGGTTCATCACGCGCACGCCCTGAGCCGATCGGCCCTGGCGCGAGATCCCCCTCACACCCGTGCGCTGCACCATGCCGGCCTGCGAGATGAAGACGAGGTCCTGGTGCTCACGCACGATCAGCGCACCGGCCACGCCGCCCTTCCTCTCGGTCAGCTGGATCGTCTTCACGCCCATCGCGCCACGGCCCTTGACGGGGTACTCGGCGATCGGCGTGCGCTTGCCGTAGCCGTTCTCGGTCACGACGAGCAGCCCGGTGTCGTCGCGCGCGATGTCCATCGCGAGCACGCAGTTGTCGTCGCGCGCGACGTTCATCCCGCGCACGCCGGCGGTGTCGCGTCCCATCGGCCGGGCCTCCGCCTCGCTGAAGCGCGCGGCCTGACCCGAGCGCGAGACCATGATGATGTCGTCGTCGCCGCTCGTGCGGCGCACGGCCACGAGCTCGTCGTCCTCGCGGATGCTGATCGCGATGATCCCGTCGGCCTTCATCGGAGTGTTGTACGAGAGGAACTCCGTCTTCTTGATCTGCCCCCTCTTGGTGGCGAAGACGAGGTACCTGCCCTCGGTGAAGTCGCGTGTCGAGAGCACCGCGCGCACGTACTCGCCCTCGCGCAGCGGCAGGACGTTCACGAGCGCCCGTCCCTTCGCCGTCCGCGAGGCCTCGGGGAGCTCGTAGACCTTCTGACGGTAGACCTTGCCGCGGTTCGTGAAGAACAGGAGGTAGTCGTGCGTCGAGCAGACGAAGAGGTGCTCGATGTAGTCCTCGTCCTTCATGTCCATGCCCATCACGCCGACACCCCCGCGCTTCTGCTGGCGGTAAGTGGACAGCGGCAGTGACTTGATGTAGCCCGACCTCGTGATCGAGATGACCATCTGCTGGTCGGCGATCAGGTCCTCGATGTCGATGTCGTCCTCGGAGTGGGTGATCTCCGTGCGCCGCGGGTTGGCGTACGCGTGGCGTGTCTCAGCGAGCTCCTCCTTGAGGATGTCGCGCACGCGCTGCTCGTCGCCGAGGATCGCGCGCAGCTCCTTGATCCGCTCGACGACGTCGGCGTGCTCCTGCCGAAGCTTGTCCGCCTCGAGAGCGGTGAGCCGCTGCAGGCGAAGGTCGAGGATCGCCTGCGCCTGGATGCGCGTGAGGTCGAACTGCGCGATCAGGCCGTCGCGGGCGGTGTCCGGATCCGCCGAGCCGCGGATCAGGGCGATGACGGCATCGATGTCGGTGATCGCGATCAGGAGACCCTCGAGGATGTGCAGGCGCGCCTCGCGCTGGCGCAGCTCGTGCTTGGTGCGGCGCACGATCACGTCGCGCTGGTGCTGGACGTACTCGCCGATCAGCTCGCGCAGCGAGAGCGTCTTCGGAACACCGTCCACGAGGGCCACCGCGTTCACGCCGAAGGTGCTCTGAAGCGGCGTGAACTTGAAGAGGTTGTTGAGCACGACCTTCGGGATGGCGTCGCGCTTCAGCTCGATCACGATTCGGACGCCGCTCTTGTCGGACTCGTCGCGCAGGTCCGAGATCTGCGGGATCCTGCCGTTCTGGACCACCTCGGCGATTTTCTTGATCAACCCTGAGCCGTCGTTGCGCCCGTCGCCCTTTGAGACCTGGTAGGGCAGCTCGGTGACGATGATCGCCTCCTTGCCCTGGCGCAGCGGCTCGATGTGGGCCTTGCCTCGCACCACGACGCGGCCGCGGCCCGTCTCGTAGGCGTCCTTGATGCCCTGCCAGCCCGTGATCACCCCGCCGGTCGGGAAGTCCGGCCCCTTGACGTGCTTCATCAGCCCGGCCACGTCGATGTCCGGGTTGTCGATGTAGGCGATCGTCGCGTCGATCGCCTCAGCGAGGTTGTGCGGTGGGATGTTGGTCGCCATGCCCACCGCGATCCCGGCCGATCCGTTCACGAGCAGGTTCGGGAAGCGCGCAGGCAGCACGACGGGCTCGAGCGTCGAGTCGTCGTAGTTGGGCGTGAAGTCGACGGTGTCCGCATCGATGTCGCGGAGCATCTCCGTGGCGAGCCGCGCCAGGCGCGCTTCGGTGTATCTCATGGCCGCGGGCGGGTCGTTGTCGATCGAGCCGAAGTTGCCCTGGCCGTCCACGAGCGGCTCGCGCATCGCGAAGTCCTGCACCAGTCGCACGAGCGTGTCGTAGATCGCGGCGTCGCCGTGCGGGTGGTAGTTGCCCATCACGGCGCCGACCACGTTCGCCGACTTCCGGTAAGGGCGGTTCGGCTGCAGCCCGGACTCGTGCATCGAGTACAGAACCCGGCGGTGCACCGGCTTCAGGCCGTCCCGCACGTCGGGCAGCGCCCGCCCGACGATCACGCTCATCGCGTAATCGAGGTAGGAGGACCGCATCTCCTCCTCGAGCCCACGCGGCTCGACGTTGCCGCCGGAGAGAATCTCAGCGCCGGCCATCAGCGGACCACCCCAGCGCGGAGACCACCAGCGTCGGAACCCTCAGCCGAGGAGCCCAGGAACGGGTCCGAAAACCAAGCAATCCAAGGAAGCAGGGAGCGGCGCGTGCTCTGCACGCGACTACCGCCTGTGCCCCGAAGGGGTGATGACACAGGAGTGCGCCGGTTTGGAGGAGCCGCGCCGGCCGACGACCGACCGAGGCGGGAGTTCATCGAGCTACACATCTAGGTTGGTCACATCTCGAGCATTGGCCTCGATGAACTCGCGACGAGGCTCAACCTTGTCGCCCATGAGCATGCTGAAGATCTGGTCGGCGCCCGCGGCGTCGTCGACTGCGACCTGCTGCAGGGTGCGGCGCTCGGCGTCCATCGTCGTGTCGAACAGCTGATCCGGGTTCATCTCGCCGAGACCCTTGAAGCGCTGGACGTGGACGTTCTCCCCGGCAACGTCGAGCACCTTCTTGCGGAGCTCCTCGAACGAGAGTGCGGCCGCCTCGCGCTTTCCGAGCGTCACGTCGAACGGCGGCGTGCCGGCAAGCTCCTCGAGCTCCTTGTGGACGCGCACGAAGTTCGCGTAGTCGGAGCGGCCGAACATGTCACGGAGGAGCCGGTAGGTGGCCGCCGAGCCCGTCGTCCGCTCGATCACCCGCACCTCGAGCACCTGCTCGGTCGCCGAGATCAGCTCCGTGGAGTAGGGCTCGCCCTCGGGTGCTTCCTCCTGCATGAGGCGTTCGACGTCCTCTCCGGAGGTCACGGCGGCATCGAGGATCTGGGACTCCTCGAGAAAGGTGATCGTGTCGTGACCGTACTCGGCGCGCAGCGCCGCCGCCCAGCCCTCGTACTGCTTGAGCAGCCGACCGTACTTCTGCCAGCGGGCGTGGGTGAGCTTGAACTCCTGGCCGTCGCGCCCCCGCACATGGATCTTCTCGAGCTTGTCGCGAAGGAGCATCTCCTCGAGCTCCGACTCCTTCTCGATGTAGATGTCCTGCTTGCCGTTCTTCATCTTGTAGAGCGGTGCTTTTGCGAGGTAGACGTAGCCGTTCTCGATGAGCTCCGGCATCTCGCGGAACAGGAACGTGAGCACGAGCGTACGGATGTGGGCGCCGTCGACGTCGGCGTCGCACATGACGATGACCTTGTGGTAACGAGCTCGCTCGATGTCGAACTCCTCACGGATACCGGTGCCGATCGCGGTGATCAGCGCACGGATCTCGTTGTTCAGGAGCACCTTGTCGATGCGGTTCTTCTCGACGTTGATGATCTTCCCGCGCAGCGGCAAGACAGCCTGGGTGTTGCGGTCGCGGCCCTGCTTGGCCGAGCCGCCGGCCGAGTCGCCCTCGACGACGAACAGCTCGGCGAGCGCCGGATCGCGCACCGAGCAGTCGGCCAGCTTGCCTGGCAGCGTCGTGTCGGAGAGCGCCGACTTGCGACGCGTGGTATCGCGAGCCAGGCGAGCCGCCTCGCGCGCGTGGGCCGCCGTGACCGACTTCTGGATGATCTTGCGCGCCTCGCCCGGGTTCTCCTCGAGGAACTCCGCCAGCCCGCGGTTCACGGCGGCCTGTACAAAGCCCTCCACAGGAGGGTTGCCGAGCTTCGTCTTCGTCTGCCCCTCGAACTGAGGGTCGGCGACCTTGACGGAGATGATCGCCGTGAGGCCCTCGCGGACGTCCTCCCCGATCAGGTTCGGGTCCTTCTCCTTCAGCTCGCCCTTCTGGCGCGCGTAGGCGTTGATCGTGCGGGTGAGCTCGGAGCGGAATCCGGAGAGGTGGGTGCCGCCCTCGTGGGTGTTGATGTTGTTGGCGAACGACAGCAGGCTCTCCTGGTAGGAGTCGTTCCACTGCATCGCCACCTCGACCTCGCCGACGTCGCCCGAGGCCTCCATGTAGATGACCTTCTTGTGGAGCTCGGCGCGGGTGCCCTGCGAGTGCAGGTACTTGACGAAGTCGACGATGCCGCCGTCGTACTGGAAGCTCGTCTGGAAGCCCTCGCCGCGCTCGTCTGCGAAGTCGATCTCGAGGCCCTTCGTGAGGAAGGCCATCTCGCGGAAGCGCTGCTCGAGCGTGGCGCGCTCGTAGTCGATCGTCTCGAAGATCTCGAGGTCGGGCATGAACGTGATGCGCGTGCCGCGCCGGTCGGTGGCCGGGCCCTTCGTCAGCGGGCCCTGTGGCGCGCCGCGCTCGTAGGTCTGCGTCCACTCGTGGCCCTCGCGCCAGATCGTGAGGTCGAGCTTCTCGGACAGGGCGTTGACGACGGAGACCCCGACCCCGTGCAGCCCGCCGGAGACCTTGTAGCCGCCACCGTCGCCGAACTTGCCGCCGGCGTGCAGCACGGTCAGAACGACCTCGGCGGCGGGGCGCTTCTCCTTCTCGTGCATGCCGACGGGGATCCCACGGCCGTTGTCGGTCACGGTGACGGAGTTGTCGGGGTGGATCGCGATCTCGACGCGGTCGCACTCACCGGCGAGCGCCTCGTCCACTGAGTTGTCCATCACCTCGTAGATCAGGTGATGCAGGCCGCGCACGCCCGTCGAGCCGATGTACATCCCGGGGCGCTTGCGGACGGCCTCGAGCCCCTCCAGCACCGTGATGTCCTGTGCCCCGTAGCTCGCCTTCTTCGGCCCCTGTGAATCCTTCGAGTCCTTCGCCAAGCGGTCCTTTCCGTCACCAGTCACGACATGAGAAGGCCCCGGCCCGGCACCGAGGCACACGGGTCGAGGCGCTTGAGGCTTCGGCTCTGCATATTAGCAGAGCGAAGTGACGCTCGAGCCCTCAGGGACGGACAAAATGCCCGCAAATGGCGACAAAGTGCGCGGTTGCGCAACAGCTTGGTTTCCCGCCGTTACGGAAACCGCACCCCGGCTCGTCCGGCACGCCCCCGGCGAGGGCTCGCAGTCTGCGCGCGCAGCTCCTTGAGCGGGCCTGACCCGGACGGCTCAAGCACGTCGTTGAGGCTCTTCACGATCTCGGGGCCGGCCAGTGAGAGCTCATGGGCCCACGCCGCCGAGCCGCAGGTCACGGTGAGCGTCCCCGCCCGCTCGCTGATCGGCGTGGCCTCCGCGGTCACCACCTCACCCGCCACCGCGGGCCATGCGGCCTGCACGCGGGCAAGGACCGTCGGCGGAGCGGCTGCTTCGGTCAGGGACTCGAGTGCCAGGGCCAGATGGCGCGGCGCCCGGCGTCTCATGCGGCCACCTCAGGTGACTCGATCGCGCGCGGCTTCCCGGCCGTGACCTCGACCACGGTCACCCCGGCCGCGGCGGAGCCCGGCACCTGGTGGAGGTCGGTGGTCGTGATCAGGCTCTGACCCGCCGAGCGCAGCAGCTCTGAAAGCAGCTCCCGGCGGGACTCGTCCAGCTCGGACATCACGTCGTCGAAGAGCATCAGCGGCGGGCGGTCACGCTCGGTCGCCAGCAGGTCGCGCTCGGCGAACAGGAGGGCGAGGAGCCCGACGCGCTGCTGTCCCTGGGAGCCGTAGGTGCGCAAGGGCAAATCCGCGTGGAGCAGCGAGACGTCGTCACGATGCGGGCCGTGTGCGGTGAAG
Source organism: Thermoleophilaceae bacterium (assembly GCA_035942755.1). Taxonomy (GTDB): domain Bacteria; phylum Actinomycetota; class Thermoleophilia; order Solirubrobacterales; family Thermoleophilaceae; genus JAAYBF01. The sequence goes on along the minus strand of DASZCV010000019.1, from coordinate 5,144 downwards.
CCTCGTTCGAGGTCCGCCGCGTGGCGCTCGCGTAGCTCTGCGGCGAGCTCCTCGGGGTCGCTCGCCTGTGACCGCGGGCGATACCGTAGGGAGCTCTCCGCGGGGAGGCCGAGCTCCCTCGCCCGCTCGCTGAAGAGGGGACCGAGCCGCGTGAGGGTCTCGGCGCGATCCGCCATCAGCCGCCACCCGTGACGCGCGAGCTCGGCGTCCCATGAGGCCAGGGAGTCGGCGGAGCCGGCGCCCCCGCGGATACGTCCCAGAAGAGCGTTGCGTTGGGCCAGCGCTCGCGAGTAGGCGCTGCGCGTGGCTGCCCTGGCAGGCCACATTGCCGCCACCAACCGGTCGAGGTGCGCCCGCCTAGCGCCCGGTGCCCCCTTCACGAGCTCGAGCCGCTCCGGGAAGAAGACGCTCAGAAGCGGCCGCGCGGGCGTGGTGGCCAAGGTCTCGACGGCGGCGCCGTTCACCTTGAGCGACTTCGGCTCTCCAGGTGCGAATCCAACCTCGAGGAGGTTGTCCTCGCCGTCCTCGCCAACCGTCGACACCGTGACCCGTGCCACGTGCGCACCCCGGCGGACCAGCTCCCGCTCGTTGGATGTCCGTGGAGAGCGCGCGGTACACCCGAAGTAGAGCGCTTCGAGGAGATTGCTCTTCCCCGCGCCGTTCGGACCGACCACGACCGTCAGGCAATCCCCGAGCGCCACTTCCGCACACGCGTAGTTGCGAAAGTCGCGAAGGGTGACGGCGGTGACCCGCACGCCCAGCCCCCGCTTCAGACGTTCAGCCGGATCGGCATCACGAGATAGGTGAAGCCACCATCGTCCCCCGACTGGATCAGCCCCGGACGCAGCGGGCTGATCAACTTGATCACCAGCTCGTCGGTCTCGGCACTCTCGAGCCCGTCGCGAAAGAACTCGGGGTTGAAGCCGATCTCGAATGGTTCGCCCTTGAACGGCACGGGCAAGGCCTCGCTCGCCTCTCCGACGTCAGGGGTTTGGGCAGAGACCTCGAGCGTACCCTCGCCGAAGGAGAGCCGCAGCGGCGCGTTCTTCTGTGCCAACAGGCTGATTCGCCTCACGACCTCGAGCAACTCGCCCCGCTCGATCCGCAGCTCGTGCTCGTAGGACTCCGGCAGGAGCTGTTGATAGTTCGGGAATCGACCTTCGACCAGCCGCGAGGAGAGCACCGCATCACCGGCGGCGAACACCACCTGGTTCTCGAGCGCGGTCACCGCAATCTGCTCGGCCTCGTTTGCGGCGGCGATACGACTCAACTCCTGGAGCGTGCGCGCCGGGACGTTTGCCTCGAGCGTGCCCGCAAGCGGCGAGGACAGCTTCGTCTCCTTCACCGACAGGCGGTAGGAGTCCGTGGCGACCATTCGCAGATCGGCTCCCTCCGCGGTCACGAGTACGCCCGTCAGGTGAGGGCGCGTTTCATCCCTGGAGGCCGAGCGTGCAACGCGCCCGACCGTCTCGATGAACGCGCCGGCCGGGACGTCGAGCGCCCTGGCGGGATCCGCCGCCGGCAGCTTTGGGAAGTCCTCGAGAGGAAGGGTGCGAAGGTGAAAGCGGGCGGACCCGGACATGACCTCGATGTCCTGATGAGATGGCCGGTACTCGAGGGATAGCGAGTCGGTGGGAAGGGCCCGTGAGACGTCGAGTAACAGCCGACCCGGCACGACCACCGAACCCTCGCTCTCGATCTCGGCGTCGAAGCTCGCGCGGATCCCCAGATCGGTGTCCGTGGCCTGCAGCTCACCCGCTCCACCCTCGAGGCGGATCAGCACGCCCGCGAGTGTCTGGATAGCGCTGCGCGTGGAAACCCCGCGTGCCACGACACCAAGTTGCTTGAGAAACGTTTCACGGGAAACGGAGAGCTTCAAGAAGATCTATCCCTTCAGGGAGTGGAAACAGGCGTTGTTGACATGGGGAAGAGGGATTGCAATGGCGGTGGGTGCCTGGAGTCGGAGCCTGGACAGCGATGGGGACGGGCTGTTGATTCTTACAGCCCGCGCGGCCATCAGCGGGGATCTGCCAGGTCCTGTCGGAGGTTGTCCACAATGGCGGCGAGCTCGGCGTCCGCGGCAAGATCGCGTTCGAGGCTTCGAAGCGCCGATAGGACCGTGCTGTGGTCACGGCCGCCAAACGCGCGCCCGATCTGCGGGAGGCTCTGCCCGGTGAGCTCGCGCGCGAGCTTCATTGCGACCTTGCGGGCGAGGGCGACTCGAGGCCGCCGGTCGCGAGCCAGGACCTGCTGTGGTGCCACGTCGAGCTTCGCGGCGGTAACTCTGACGATCTCCTCCACACACATCGCCTGGCCTCGCCGGCGGGGATTCAGCCGGCCTAACAGGCGCCCCGCCAGGTCGGCCGTCAAGGGCTCTCCCCGGAGTGAGGCATATGCGACCACCTGGATCAAAGCCGCCTCGAGGCCACGAACGCTCTTGGTGACGCGCTCGGCTATCTCCACGAGCACATCCGTAGTGACCTCGATGCCATCGATCCGCGCGCGGCTGTGGAGGATCGCGAGGCGCACATCGACGGCTGGTGCACCGATCCCGACGACCAGCCCGGAGGCAAAGCGCTCGCTGAGGCGCCGTTCGAGCCCGTCCAGCTCGGCCGGGGTCCGGTCGCTGGTCATCACGAGCTGGCGCCCGGACTCCCGCAGGACGTTGAAGGTGTGGAACAGCTCTTCCTCGGTGGCTACCTTCTCGGCCAGGAACTGCACGTCGTCGAGAAGCAGGATGTCCACACCCCGGAAGCGCTCCTTGAAGGACTGCATTCCTCCGGCGGCGCGGATAGCACTCACGAATTCGCTAGTGAACTCCTCGCCCGTGGCGTAGCGCACCCTCGACCCGGCGCTGTGGCGCAGCACGAAGTTGCCGATGGCGTGGAGTAGGTGGGTCTTCCCGAGCCCGGGCTCGCCGTGGATGAAGAGCGGGTTGTATGTCTGTCCGGGCGTCTCGGCGACCGCCAGGGCCGCCCCGTGTGCAAAGCGGTTCTCGTCGCCTATGACGAACTGCCCGAAGGTGTACTTGGGGTTGAGGGCACCGGATTCGGGACCTTCCGCTGTGCTGGCGTTGGGCTCGGGCAGCCACCCCGGTTCGACGATCTCGACGGTGGCGCCCGGCGCCACCGCCCGCCTGGCGGCCTCCCGCAGAAGCGCGCCATAACGGTCGCGGACGAGGGTGCGCACGTGGTCCGGCGCCCGTACGAAGAGCGTGTGACCGCGAACCGCGGCCAACTCGAGCGGGCTCAGCCAGATGTGAAAGGTGAAGTCGGGTACGTCCCTGCGTACCTCCTCGCGTACTCGCGCCCACAGGGTCTCCACTTGTTCGGGAGCAGGCAAACGTGCCCTCCAGGGCCTTCGAGGTGGCAACGGATGGATAGGAGAGGGCTCGGCGCGGGGCGCCGGAGTACTCGGAGCGGCGAGTGTACATGCGCGCGGCATCGCTTTTGGGGGCGTGCGAGCACGCATGAGAACGAACTCGCAAAACGCGCAAAACTCGCGCGGCGCGCGATCCCGGGCGGCCGGCCGGCGCAAGCCGTCAGCCTCTGAGCGCTGAATCGGGGCCTGCCCGAGGGGCGCCTATACTCCTGACCTCCGAGCCCCATGAAACGCACCTATCAGCCCAAGAAGCGCAAACGGGCCCGTACCCACGGGTTTCGTGCCCGCATGCACACTCGTGCCGGCCGCCACGTGCTGAGGCGCCGCCGCGCCAAGGGCCGCAGCCGGCTCACGCCCTAGCCATGGCCTGGGGCCACGGTGGCTCGGGCGCCCCCCGGAAGCGCCGCCGACTGTCGCGGAGCGGCGAGTTCGACCGTGTCTATCGGGAGGGCCGCTCGCACGCGAACCGGTACCTGGTCGTCTATTCCTTCCCTCGCGTGGGCGATCATCCCCAACCCCGCCTCGGCGTCTCGGTCGGCAGGAAGGTCGGCGGGGCCGTAGACCGCAACCGGGTAAAGCGGCTGCTCAGGGAGGCCTTCTGGAAGGCGGCCGGCGCGCTGCCCGACGGTTACGACTTCGTCATCGTGGCGCGCCCGGATGCAGGGCCGCTCGCGGCCGAGCAGGGCGAGGTGGGCATCGCACGGGCGCTGCGGGAGGTGCTCGAGGAAGCGGGTCTAGCCCGCGGTGGCGCAGGGTGAGTCGCTTCCGGGCGATCGCCGTGGCCCCGGTGCGCTTCTACCAGCGCGCGATCTCGCCGGCGCTGCCGCGCCGCTGCAGGTATCACCCGACCTGCTCGGAGTACGCCGTCACGGCGATCCGGCGGTACGGCATACTGAGAGGACTGGCCCTGGCCGGCTGGCGTCTCCTACGCTGTAACCCCTGGAGCCATGGCGGAGTTGATTTCGTCGAGGACCAGAAGCTCTTCCGGCCGCGCGGCTAAATCCCATGTTCGAACTCGCAATCGTCCCCCAGGGAATTCTCGATGGTTTCGAGAGCATCCTGCAGTTCTGGCACGGGATCGTCGGGAGCTGGGGCGGGGCGATCATCCTCCTCACCTTCACGATCCGGCTGGCGATCCTGCCGCTGACGTTCAGCTCCGTGAAGTCCATGCAGAAGCTGCAGGTGCTCCAGCCGGAGATCAAGAAGCTGCAGGAGCGCTACAAGGACGACAAGTCGCGCATGAATCAGGAGATGATGAAGTTCTACCAGGAGCGGCAGGTCAATCCGCTCGCCTCCTGCCTCCCGCTCCTGCTGCAGATCCCGTTCTTCATCGCTCTCTTCGAGCTCTTGAGGAGCAAGTCGTTCAAGGCGGACATCGAGGGAGAGGAGAGCTTCCTGTTCATCCCCGACCTGGCGGCCCCGCTGACGGGCGAGCCGGGGATCCTGGCGATCATGATCGTGCTCTACGTCGCGACGCAGCTGATAGCCAGCCTCATCACCTCGATCGGCGGTGACAAGACCCAGCAGCGGATCATGTTCGCGCTGCCGTTCGTCTTCGTGATCTTCATCGTCAACTTCGAGGCCGGCCTGATCGTGTACTGGATCACCACGAACGTCTGGACGATCGGGCAGCAGCTGGTCGTGAGAAAGCTCTATCCCAGGCCGGACATGTCGGAGGCGTCGGACGCCGAGGACAAGCCCGCACCCGCGCGGGGCAAGCCGAAGACCGCGGTTGCCGCTGTGGCCCCGGGCGCCGCGGGCAC
>DASZCV010000018.1:0-10301 GCA_035942755.1 Thermoleophilaceae bacterium | reverse complement strand
ACACAGGTCCGGGTCCATGCCCCTGAACGCCCTGGGAGTGCCGTAATGCATGAGGTAGCCCTCGTAGACCGCCTCGAGCACGAACAGGCGGTCGGGGTCCTCCACGAGCGTCGCGAACCGGCCCGCCCCCGGGTCGGGTGCCGCGTGGCGCGCCAGCGAGGGCTCGACTTCCGCGAGCACCCGGGCCAGAACGCTCACCGGGCAACCTCGGCCAGCGCGTCCCGGGCGGCGGCCACGGTGCGGTCGACGTGCTCGTCGGTGTGGGCGAGGGAGGGAAACCACGCCTCGAACTGCGACGGCGGCAGGTACACCCCGCGCCTGAGCATGGCGCGACAGAAGGCCGCATGGAGCTCGAGGTCGCACGCCCTGGCGTCCTCGTAGGAGCGCACGGGGCCGTCGTTGAAGAACGGCGTGAGCAGGCCGGTCGTGAAAGACACGTGGAGCGGCACACCCGCCGCCCGGCCGGCCTCGCGCAGGCCGGCGGCCAGCGCACGCGAGATGCTCTCGAGCCGGTCGTACGCCGCGGAGTCGAGCAGCTCGAGGGTGGCGAGCCCCGCGGCGGTGGCCAACGGGTTCCCGGAGAGCGTGCCCGCCTGGTACACATCGCCCGCCGGCGCGATCAACTGCATGAGCTCCCTGGGCCCGGCGTAGGCCGCGGCGGGCAGACCCCCGCCGATCACCTTGCCGAGCACGGTCAGGTCCGGAGTGACGCCCTCGCGCTCCTGGGCACCGCCGCGCGCCACGCGGAAGCCCGAGATGACCTCGTCGAACACGAGCAGGGCGCCGGCGCGGTCGGCCTGCTCCCGCAGGAAGGAAAGGAAGCCCTCCGCCGGCGCCACGAGGCCCATGTTGGCCGGGTAGGGCTCGGCGAGGATGGCGGCCACCTGGTGCTCGACGAGCACGGCCTCGACAGCCTCGCGGTCGTTCCAGGGCACCACCAGCGTGGCGGCGGCCTGCGCGCTCGGCACCCCGGGCGAGGCCGGCACGCCCGCCGGCGTGACGAGCTGCCCCTCCGAACGTGGTGAGGCTGCTGCAAGAGCGGTGGCAACGCCCGATCCCGCCTCCGCGAGCAGGCCGTCGGAATGGCCGTGGTAGGCCCCCGCGAACTTGAGCAGCTTCTCGCGGCCGGAGGCCGCTCGCGCCAGCCGGATGGCACTCATCGCGGCCTCCGTGCCCGAGCTGACCATCCGCACCATCTCGGCCCCCGGAACCCGGTCGACCACCTCGGCCGCCAGCTCCACCTCGCCGCTCGTGGGGGCGCCGAAGCTCGTGCCGAGGGCCGCCGCCGCCGTGACGGCCTCTACCACGGCCGGGTGGGCGTGCCCGGCTATGAGGGGGCCCCAGGAGCACATCCAGTCGAGCAGGCGGTTGCCGTCCACGTCCACCAACTCGGCGCCGCTGCCACGCGCCACGAAGACGGGGTCGCGCCCGATCGCGGCCATCGCGCGGACCGGCGAGTTGACTCCGCCCGGCAGGAGGTCGACCGCCCGGGCGTACAGCTCCTGCGAGCGGGCCCACGACGGGCCCGCGCTCACGCGTACTCCGCCTCCCAGCGCCGGTGCGCGTCGGTGAAGTAGAGCAGGCGGATCTTCTTGAACTCGGTCGAGGAGTAGAGCGTGCGCCGGTCTTCGATCCCGGTCTCCTCGGCGATCGAGTCGAGTATGGCGTCGCACTCCTCCTTCGAGCGGCCGTGGGCCATCGTGAAGAGCGAGTAGGGCCAATCCTCGTAGGTGGGCCGCTGATAGCAGTGCGAGATGCCGCGGAAGCTCGCCATCAGCGGCGCGATCTCCATGATCTTCTCCTCGGGCACGTTCCAGACGCCCATCCCGTTGGCGGAGAACCCGGCACGGCGGTGAAAGAGAATGGCCGCCACCCGCCGCAGCGCCTTGCGCTCCTTCATCGACTCCAGGTGCTCGAGCAGCGCCGCCTGGGAGATCCCCAGCTCGGCAGCCGCCGGAGCGTAGGGCTCGGGGATCGCCGGCATGTCCCCCTGGAGTGCGCGGATGACCGCGACGTCGAGGTCGGACAGCTCGATCGGGTCGGGCTCCATCGGATCCTGCGCCACGCCGGCCGCGGCCAGGTCCTTCGTGCCCTTCTCCATCTCGAGGTCCATCTTGATCTTGAACAGCTTGAGCGTGGGGAGCTGGCGCACGGACTCGGCTCCCGTGAGCTCCTGCAGCAGCTCGAGGGTCCCGTCGAGGCCGAGCCGCGACCCTGGCTCGGTCGCGAGGGTGAACCACATGTTGAAGTCGTGGTTGCGGAGGTAGTTGTGAGAGACGCCGGGGTGGCTGTTCACGATCCTGGCCGCCCGGTGCGGGTTCCCCGGGTCCACCTTCGCGGCCACGAGCATCGACTGGTAGCCGAGTACGCGGGTATCGAAGATGGGGGTGACCTGGCGGATGATCCGCTGGTCCAGCAGCCGCCGCACGCGGCGCAGCACCTCATCCTCCTCGATCTCGGCGAGGCTCGCCACGTGCGCGAACGGGCGCGACGCCAGCGGGAAGCTTCCCTGCATGAGGTTGAGCAGTCGCTTGTCGAGGTCGTCGAGGGGGATGGCGGCGCCGTCCCTGCGCGAGCGGACCTTGGGTACTACTGAAGCCATCCGGCTGCATCCTTTGCGTGGTAGGTGATCACGACGTCCGCCCCGGCACGGCGGATCGAGGTCAGTGCCTCGAGCACCGCGGCGCGCCTGTCGATGTATCCGGCCGTTGCGGCCGCCTCGATCATGGCGTACTCGCCGCTCACGTTGTATGCCGCCACCGGCACGCGCGTTGCCTCCTTGACCCGGCGGATCACGTCGAGATAGGGGAGCGCGGGCTTGACCATGATCACGTCCGCCCCTTCCTCGACGTCGAGCAGGGCCTCGCGCACGGCCTCGTCTGCGTTGGCCGGGTCCATCTGGTAGGTGCGCCTGTCGCCGAAGGAGGGTGCCGAGCCGGCGGCCTCGCGGAAGGGGCCGTAGAAGGCCGAGGCGAACTTTGCCGAGTACGCCACGATCGGCGTCTCCTTGTGGTCCTCGGCATCGAGCTGGGCGCGAAGGGCACCGACGCGGCCGTCCATCATGTCGCTCGGCGCCACGGCGTCCGCGCCGGCCCGCGCGTGTGAGATCGCCGTCTTGGCGAGCAGCTCGAGGGATATGTCGTTGTCCACGGCGCCGTCCTCGCGGACCACGCCGCAGTGACCGTGACTGGTGTACGCACAAAGGCACACGTCGGTGATGCCCACGAGCTCCGGATGGGCCTCCTTCAGTGCGCGCACCGCCAGCTGCACGACGCCCTCGTCGTCGTAGGCGGCCGAGGCCAGCTCGTCCTTCTCGGCCGGGAGACCGAAGAGGAGCACGGCGGGCACTCCGAGCGCGTGCGCCTCCGCCGCCTCCTCCACCGCGTGGGATATCGACATGCGCGAGATCCCCGGCATCGCGTCGATGGGGGTGCGGCTGTCGCTGCCGAGCTCCACGAACATCGGAAGCACGAGGTGGGAGGGGGTCAGCTCCGTCTCGCGCACCATCCCCCGCAGTAGCCCCGTCCGGCGGAGCCGCCGCATCCTCGTGGCGGGAAAGGACATGGAATCAGTCTAGGTGAGGCCGGTCGCCGGGCCGGCGCAGGCGCGTATGCTCGCCGTGTGCGCCATCTCGCGGTATCCGCGCTCGGGCGCGACCGGCCGGGCATAGTCGCGGCGGTCACCGAGGTCCTGCTGAGGCACGACCTCAACGTGCAGGACTCCCAGATGACGATCCTCAGCGGGCACTTCACGATGGTGCTGCTCGTGGCGGGCCGGGACTCGCTGGATGTCGACGCCCTCCGAGGCGAGCTGGACGCGGTGGCCGCCGACCTCGGCCTCGTGGCGATGGCCGTGTCAGCGGTAGACGACACCGGCGGTGGCCACCCCGAGCCCACCCACATCGCCACGGTCTATGGGGCCGATCACCCAGGCATCGTTCACGCGGCGGCGAGCGCGGTGGCCCACCAGGAGTGCAACATCACCGACCTGAACACCCGCCTCAGCCAGGGCGGGGGAGCTGAGCCGCTGTACGTGGTGATGATGGAGATAGCCGCACCCGGGCATCGGGTCGAGGAGCTGCGCAGGGCGCTCGAGGACGTAGGCCGAGACGAGGGCGTCCACGTGAGCCTGAACGAGCTCGAGCACGACGAGCTGTAGGCAGGTGCCGGCGCGCGAGGTTCTGATGTTCCCGCACCCGACGCTGAAGAAGCCGGCACGGCCGCTCGGGCCCGGTCAACGCGCGGAGGCCGAGCGGGTGGCCACCGACCTGCTCGACACGATGGCCTCCCAGCCGGGCTGCGTGGGGCTCGCGGCGCCTCAGCTCGACGAGCTCGTGCGCCTCGTGGTGGTGGACGTGAGCGGCCACAAGAAGGCGAGGACCTCGAACGGCCTGCTGGTGCTCGTGGACCCCGAGGTGGTCCATGAGAGCGGCGCCGAGGTGGCCAGGGAGGGCTGTCTCAGCATCCCGAAGCTGACCGCCGACGTGAGGCGCGCTACCGAGATCGAGCTGCGTGCCCACACGCCGGCGGGAGATCCGGTGGAACTGGCGAGCGAGGGCTTCGAGGCGCGCTGCCTGCTGCACGAGATCGACCACCTCGACGGGTTGCTGTTCCTCGACCGGGTGGATTCGCTTGCCACCGATGTCTTCCGGCGCAAGCGGCGTGGCTGATGCAGGCGCTGACCCGATCGCGCCGCTGCCTGGACCAGAGGTACCCCCGTCAGGCGAACCGCTGCAGCGCCAGGCGGCTGGCCACCCCGAACGCACAGAACAGCGCGGCCAGGTGGAGCAGCGGGCCGAGAAGCGAGCCGGAGTCGTTCAGCGCGCCGTTGAGCGCGTCGAGGGTGGGCTTGAAGGGAAAGACCGCCGAGATCACCCCGATCGCGTCGAACAGCGCGGGCGAGACCGAGCCCGACGGCACCAGGGCGAGGAAGGCGAGCGGCAGCGAGAGCATCACGCAGAGCAGGGAGGCGGACCGCACCTCCTTCGTGAGGGCCCCTATCGCCAGCCCCATGGCCGCAAAGGCAAGTGAGCCGGCCGTCACCCCGGCCGCCCACAGGTGAAAGCGATCCCATTGCAGGTCCACGAACAAGCCGAGCCCGGCGAGCATCAGCAGGCACACGGCCACGGAGCACACCGCCGCGAGGGCCGCCTTCTCCAGTAGCAGGCCCGTACGCGACACCAGCCCTCGCACGAGGCGCAGGAAGGCGTTCTCCTCGCGCTCGAGCGCCAGCGCTCCCGCGGCCAGCAGAAGCGTGATGAACATGATCGAGACAGCCACGGCGATCGCCACCGAGAATGAGCTGAGCGGGGTCGCGGCGCCGTCCAAACGCACCTGTCTGACGCGGATCGGGGTGCCCACAGAGGCGAGGACGTCGTCGGAGAGGTCGAGGTTGGTGCGAGCGAGCCTGGCGAAGCGCATCACCTGGTCGACCTGCGCGCGAGCCGGTGACCCTGCCGGCAGCTCGCTCCTCGCCTCCTTCAGAATCCGCTCCGAGCGCTGGAGCCCCAGCACGTCGAACTGGCGGCCGAGGAAGTCGTACTGCCCGCCGGTGGCGATCAGCTCGAGGAACCCGAGCGCGACCTTCGAGAGCCGCTTGGTGAGGGCGTTGTTGGCGTCAGCCACCTGCGACTTGATCGTGTCGCGCACGTATCGCGACTTGATCGGATCCTCGGCGTTGTAGAAGACCTCGATCGTGGCGGGGTCGAGTCCGCTCTGCAACTTCTGCGTCGTGTCCTCGGGAATCACGATCGCCCCCAGCACGTCGCCGTCCTCCACCTTGCGGATGGCCTCCGCCCTGCTCTTCACGACCACCGGCTCGATCGCCCGGAAGAGCACGTCCGCCTGGCGCGAGGTGTCGAGGCGCTCGCCGCCCAGGTTGAGCTGACTGGCCGACGGGGGAACGAGGTTGGCGAAGGCGACCTCGGGCTTGTCCGGGCCACGCGAGAGAGCGAACCCGATCAGCACCGCGATCACGATCGGGTAGAGCACCAGCAACGCCACGAGCAGTGGCGAGCGGCGCAGTAGTCGCAGGTCCTTCAGCAGTAGCCAGCGCACCTCTAGTGGCCTCGGGCGTGCAGGAATGCCACGAACGCCTCCTCTAGTCCCTCGTGGTCCTGATGCCCCACGACGTCCTTCAGCCGGCTGGGCGAGCCCGTGAACAGCAGCTCACCGTCGGCCAGCACAAGCACGCGGTCCGCGTGGCGCTCGGCCTCCTGGATGTTGTGCGTGGAGAGGACCACCGCCGTCCCCGACTCCGCGAGGCCGAGCACGAACGCCCACAGCCGCTCGCGCTGCCTGGGATCGAGGGAGGCGCTCGGCTCGTCGAGGAGCAGGACCGACTGTCGCCCGAGCAGCCCGATCGCGATGTTCACCCGCTGGCGGTTGCCGCCCGAGAGCTTCACGACCTGGTCTCCGGCCCTGTCGCCGAGGCCGGTGAGTGCGAGCATCCGCTCCACCTCCGCCTCCGGCTCGGGGCACCTCTCGAGCCGTGCGAACAGCCGCAGGTTCTCGGCCACCGTGAGCTTCCCGTAGAGGGCGGGCTGCTGGGGAACCCATCCGACTTCGCTTGGGCCGGGGCTCACACGGCCCGCGTCGGGTGCCACGATGCCGGCCAGGATCGTGAGCAGGGTCGTCTTCCCCGCCCCGTTTGGCCCGATCACCGTCACGAGCTCGCCGCGCCCCGCGCTGAGCGAGACGCCTCGCAGCGCCTCCCGCTCGCCGTAGCGCTTGACGAGCCCCTCGGCCTCCAGCACCCGAGCGGGGACCGGCGCGCTCTCCGGCCGGGCGGCGGCGGTCGGGTCGGCGGCCATCGAGGCCACGGTAGCGGCCCTGACACACTGGCCGCGTGAGGCTCCTCTTCATCGGTGACGTGGTTGGCGGGATCGGCCGCCGCGCGCTGGCCGCGTTGCTGCCGGGCCTCGTGGACGGGCACAGGCCGGACTTCGTGGTGGTGAACGGCGAGAACGCGGCCGGGGGCGTGGGGATCACCGAGCGAACCGCGCGCGAGCTGTTCGACCTGGGTGCGGACTGCATCACGCTCGGAAACCACTCCTATCGGCACACCGAGGTCTACGGCTACCTGGACAGCGAGGAGCGGATCGTGCGCCCGTCCAACTACCCGAAGGGCAGCCCCGGCCGGGGGGCCACGGTCGTGCGGCGCGACGGCATGGCGCTCGGCGTCGTGAACCTGTCCGGCACGGTGTTCGTGGACGCCGCCCGCTCTCCGTTTGCCGAGGCAGACGCCGTCCTGGCCGACCTCCGCGGGCGCACCACGCACGTGCTGGTGGACATGCACGCCGAGGCCACGAGCGAGAAGGTGGCCATGGGCTGGCACCTGGACGGCAGGGTCACCGCGTGTCTCGGCACCCACACGCACGTGCCCACGGCCGACGCCCGTGTGCTGCCGGGCGGCACGGCCTACTGCACCGACGTGGGCATGACCGGACCGCGCGGTGGCGTGATCGGGGTGAAGCGGGAGCTCGCGCTGAAGCGCTTCCTCACGATGACCAACGTCCGGTTCGATACCTCCGACGAGGATCCGTGGCTCAACGGGGTGCTGGTCGAGGCCGCGGATGACGGCCACGCCACCGCGGTCGAGCAGCTGCTCCTGCCGTGGCATCGAGCGGGCTGACCAGCAGTGTCCGCAGCGCGAGCGCGAGCACCGCGAGCAGCAGGACGTTGCGCACCGCCACGAGCCACAGCCAGGCCGGCTCGCGCGCCACGACGTCGCCGTAGTGCGCCGGGAACTCGACCAATGTGAGGACCGTGGCGGCCGCGCCCGCCGCGGCAAGCGCGGGCATCCGCCACGCGAGCGCCAGTCCCGTCAGCGGGACCACCCAGATGAGGAACTGTGGCGAGAGCACCTTGCCGAGGCCGGCGAACGCAACCACGGCCGCCAGCGAGCCGAGCACGAGCGCCCGTCGCGTCGGCGGTCCACCGCGCCCGGCGGCGGCCCCCGCGCAGGCGATGGCCGCGAGAAGCGCCACCGAGAACAGCGCCGCGACGGGGCCGTCGGCCGCGTGCAGGAGGCCGTCGGATCGGTGGCTCTTCACCACCAGCACCTCTCCGACCCCCACCGCGTCCAGAGCCAGCAGGAGCGAGGCCGGGCTGCTCTCGATCTGAACCGGTCGATCGAGGTGGTAGGTGAGCGCAGCGAGAGCCCCCGAGGGCGAAAGCATCACGGCCACGGCGGCGATCGCCCCCGCGGACAGCACGAGGGCGGCCACCCCCGACAGCGCCGCACGGCGCTCACCGCGAGCCACCAGCCAGGCCACCGCCACCGGTGCCACGACCAGCGGGAAGCCCTTCATCATCACCCCCACTCCGAGGATCGCGAAGCCGGCGCGCGGGCGATCGGCGCAGAGCAGCAGGAGCGCGGCGAGCATGAGCGCCACGGGCGCAAGGTCGAAATGCGTCCGGACCATCGCTCCCGTCAGCAGCGGCATCGCTGCGACGGCCAGCATCGCCGTCCGCCGGTCGCCCCCGGTCCGCCGCGATAGCTCACCGCTCATGAGCACCACCGCGAGCGCCAGGGCCAGCGCGAGCAGCCCGAACGCGATGCGGTAGGTCCCTTCGGCCGTGCCCGCCAGCCCGGGCAGCGCCAGCAGCGGCGCCGCGAGGGGCGGATACTCGAAGCTCACGTCCCGGTACGGCAGCGCCCCGTCGAGGAAGCCGGCGGCGTAGGTCCGGTAGAGGAAGAGGTCGCTCACCCGCTCGTCTCCCCACGGTACGTCGAGGAACGTGAGCGCGAACGCGCCCAGGAGCAGGGCTGACGCGGCGCGGGTCAAGCGGCGGCCGGCTCGCGCGCGCGGCCGGACACCGGGAGCGCCTGGCCGGGGTCGGCGACGGGCCGGCCGTCCGGACGAGCCGGGCCCCGGTAGGGGCCGAGGAGCGCCACGAGCGCGAGCGGGGCAAACCAGACCACGTAGAGGTAGAACCAGTGCGTGACCGCCAGCTCCACCACCACCATCACAGCGGCGCCGAGCGCCGCCACCTGCAGCGGCCCGCGCCGCCGCGGCACGACGGCCACCGCAAGGGCCAGCCCGACGGCCCCTGCCTTCACGGCCGTGTGCAGCGGGGCGAGCCACTCCTCCTGTCCCCAGACGCTGAACGGAGACGGACGAGAGGCCTGGTAGCCCAGGGTGCGGTCATACAGCTCCCTCACGCCTCCGTCCGGCACGAACGGCAGGAACGCAACCACCAGCACTCCCATGAGGGCGATGGCGAAGGCAAACCACGGCCCGAGGCGCGAGCGGACCCCCTGGCCCTCCTCGCTCGTGCCCGTGGCGAAGAGCGGCGCGAGGGCGAGGGGCGCGAACTTGGCCGCGGCGCCGAGGCCTACTGCCACCCCTCTTGCGGCTGCGGACAGGCCCTCCCGTGGCGCCCGGAGGGTGAGCGCCAGCATCGCGAGGACCGTGAACATGGCGACGATCGAGTCGTTGGCGTTGGTCTCGAGGCTGAAGAGCGCATACGGGAAGGCTGCCCACGCGAAGCCGAGCACGACCCCCAGCTCTCGCCCCTCACGCCCCGGCCGCAACCGGGGCCCGAGGAGCACGAGGCCGAGGAGCGTTACCAGGTCGAAGAGGATGGCCGCCCCGTGCGCGGCGGGGAGGTCGTCCCAGCTTCCGCTCCAGGGCAACGCCTGCTCGAAGGGCAGGTAGGCCACGTAGTTGACGGGCCCGTAGGTATCGCCGCGCTCGACCTCGCGCGAGAAGCCCTCGCCGTAGAGCTCCTTGCCGTCCGCGATCCGATCTGCGCCGAGCACGCCCGCGTACCCGACGTCGATCACGCTCGAGTCCACCACGTTCAGGCCGACCCGGAAGCCCACGAGGAAGACGAGGGCGATCGCGAGCCACTTGACGGGCACCACCGGCACCAGCCACTCCCGGCGCTCCCGCGGGCGGAAGCCCGCCACGAGCAGCCGCACGAGGAGATAGAGCAGCACGGGATACACGAGCGGCACGGACACGCCGATGTCGCCGCGGTTGAAGAACACGTGCGAGGCGCCGAAGGAGACGAGCACGAGCAGGTCCAGGTGCAGCACCCGGAAGGGCCTGCGGGGATCGATGAAGGGCGCGAGGAAGAGGAGGCACAGCGGTATCCAGACGTAGGGGGCGTTCAACCTCTGCCCGAAGGCCCCCTCGTACCCCCGTGCCATCGTCCAGGCCACCTGATGCCCGGTCCACGCTTCGAGGATCGCCCCCGTGGCGTCATCCACGCGTACCTGGGCCACCTCGTGCTCGCGGTCGAACCAGCTCACCTGCCACCGCCCGGGCCCACGGGTGTAGGCCGTGGCCCTGA
>DASZCV010000017.1:0-2770 GCA_035942755.1 Thermoleophilaceae bacterium | reverse complement strand
AGATCGAGTCGGGGCGCGAGACGATCGCCCTCTGCCGGTGCGGTAAGTCCCGCACACGGCCGTTCTGCGACGGCAGTCACAAGCTCGTGGACTTCCGGGCGCCGAGCGCCCGGGAGGCCGGTCGCAGCCCGAGCTAGGCGGTCACGGCCGGCTGGGCCACCGGCGGGCGAAGCGAGCTGCGCCCGGCATCCCAGCTCTCGAGCATGTGGCGCGACCAGCGCGCGTCCAGCTCGGCGAGCGCCCGCGCCCCGAGGATGACGTCTCCCGCCATCTCCGGCTGCTGGCGGATCAGCCCGCCTGCCAGGTCGACGGCGGCGATGTTCTCGTGCACCGCATCGGCCTCTACGTGCTCGTCGAAGAACGCGGTGGCGCGGGCGTCGTGTCCCAGGCGGCGCAGGGCATCCGCGTACCGGCGGTTGGGAACGGACGAGGTCATCTCGAAGAGGGCCAGATGGCCGACGATGGCGCCCCGCAGGCGGCGGTGCAGCCCGAAGAGCGACATGAGGTTCACCGTGGCAAGCGTGACGGCCGGGATCCGGTCGAGGTAGGCCCCGTAGGAGGAGTCGAGGCCGAGCGCCTCCATCGCCGCCGCGAACAGCTCCGCGTGCATGCGGTCGGTGCGCCCCCCTCCGTATTCGTCTGCCTGGAGCTCCACGAGCGCCGCCTTGGGTGGACCGCTCAGCCGTGGCAAGGCCCAGGAGTGGGGGTCTGCCTCCTTGAGCTGGTAGGCCGACCGGTGGATCACGAACTCGAGCACCTGCTGTTCGGTGCCGTGCCGGGCGAGGTACTTCGAGAGCGACGGGCCGTCGTCGGCGTCGGCAACGGCCCGGAGCGCACGGTCGCTCTCCTTCGGCTCGATCCGCGCGGGCAGCTCTCCCACCAACCGCCTGATCGCCCCCTCCACCATCCGCTCGAGGCTGCCACGCAGCGCGAGCAACGACGGCTCCCACTCCCAGCGCGGGTCGACGCCGTCGAGACCCCGGTAGTGCAGCTCGTAGCACAGATAAAGAGCGAGCTGTAGATCCTCGTCGGCGAGTGAGTCCACCGGCTCGGCCACCGCGGTAGGCGGCAGCGGATGCGTCTGTCCCACGAGCTCCCGCAGCAGAAATGCGCTCACGGGACCCCGCGGCTCGGGCAGGGGCGGCATAACACCCACTTCATGCCCCGCCGTACGCGAGGCAAAACAGCCCGCGGCGCGTCAGGAGCGGAAGCGGCTGGCCAGCCAGCGTGCGACCTCCTGCGCGCCGCCCTCCGAGCCGATCTGGCGCTGGCGCTGTGCCCCTGTGGCATCGGTGAGGGCACGGGCCATGGCAAGCTCCTTGGAGCAGCCCAGTCGGGCTGCGGTGCGCTCGAGCTCCGAGAGCACCTGCTGGACCCGCTCCCGTGCGGGGCGAGGCGCGCCCGTGTCGAGGTCGGCGAGCGTCCCCTCGAGACCGTGGCGGCAGGCCGACCAGCGGTTCTCCTCGATTCGCCAGGTGGGGTGGTTCCGGAGCCGCTCCCCGGCGTCATGCCGTGCCGCCAGGTAGGCGGTGAGCGAGTGCGCGACGGCCGCGATGGCCGCGGTCTCCGCGACCGTGGTCTGCTGATCGGGTACCCGCAGCTCCACCGTGCCGTGGAAGGGGTGCAGCCGAAGCTCCCACCACCAGGTCCGGGGCCCGGGCAGGGCTCCGGCACGCGTGCCCCAGGCCAGTGCGGCCGCGAGATCGTCGAGGCCGGTGAGCGCCGGCGGCACTCCCTGACGCGGGAGCATCTCCGAGATCTTGGGCCTGATCGAGGCTAGGCCGGTGTCGACTCCCCGGTAGAACGGTGCGTTTGCCGCCAGCCCCGCGAGCTCCGGCAGATAGGACCGCAGGCCGTTGTAGACCGCGACGGCCCGCTGGGCGCCGGGCACGCGCACGTGGACGTGCAGGCCGAAGACCAACTGGCGGCGAGCTACCCACCCGTACTCCCTACGGGTGTGGCTGTAGCGCTCCGCGCGGTTGAGGACGCCTGTCTCGGAGGTGAACGGATGGGCTCCCGCCCCCGCCAGCGCCAGCCCTCCGTTCGCCGCTCGGACCAGCGTGCGACGTCCCTCCTCGAGCTGGGCGGCGGCGTCGCCGACGGTGGCGGACGGGGTGGTAACGAGCTCCACCTGCCCGGAGACGAGCTCCGGCTTGAAGCGCGGGTCGGCCTCGAGGCCCTCGAGCAGCTCGGAGGCCCGCGGTGCGAGGTCGAAGGTCTCCGGATCGAGGACCATCAGCTCCTCCTCGATCCCGACTGTGAGCCGCCCCGGGCGCTCGAACAGCTCGTGCAGCCGCTCGGCTGAGGGCGGGTGGCCGATCCTCGCGCCTATCCGGCCGCGTCCAGGGCCTCGTTCACGAGCTCGTCGGCACGCTCGTTGGACTCCCGCCTCACGCTGCGCACCGACCATGCCTTGAACCCGTGAAGCTGTCTCATCGTCTCGAGGTAGAGGGGCTTCAACCCCGCGTTCTTGACCTTGTAGCGCCCCTCGATCTGCCGCGCAACGAGCTCCGAGTCGTTCACCACCTCCACCTCCGAGGCGCCCAGCTCGCGGGCCAGCTCCAGCCCGAGCAGCACCGCTCGGTACTCGGCGACGTTGTTGGTGGCCACCCCGATGTAGGCCTTGCACTCGCCCACCGGGCCACCGTCGGGATCGGTGGCCACCGCACCCACGGCGGCGGGGCCGGGATTGCCTCGCGACCCCCCGTCCACGTGGACCACGACCCTGGACAGCGCGGTCAGGGCTTCCCGTCGGCCGGCCCTATTGGCG
>DASZCV010000016.1:0-10026 GCA_035942755.1 Thermoleophilaceae bacterium | reverse complement strand
ATGCGCCTCCTGGCCGGGGCCGACTCCCAACGTGCCGGCCGCCAGACCGAGGGTGACACCCAGCAGCAGGCATGCCGCTCCGGCCCGGAAGGGGCGCACCGTGGGCAGCAGTGGTCGCATGACGAGCACCACGCCGGCCGCGAGCAGCCCGAGCGGGACCAGCAGGGTGGCACCTCCGAGGGCAAAGCCCAGGCCCTCCTCGAGCGCCTCGCCCACCTGGCCTCCCGCCTCGCCCAGGTAAAGGACGAAGGCAAGGAACGTGGCGGTGGCCACCAGCCCCAGCCCGACCATGTCGAGCTGGCGCTGGTCCAGGGCAGGCATGGCCGGCCGAGCCGGGACACGGCGCGATCGGGCGCGCCTGGGGGCGGGCTTCCTGGTGCTGCGACGGCTGGCCATGAGTGAAGTCGTTCCTTCGACGGCAAAGCGCGCGACCCTCCCTACCATCAGGGGCATGAGTGGCTCCCCCAGGGTGCTTGTGGTCGAGGACGATCGCGACATCGCGGACGTGCTCCGACGCTCGCTCGCGATGGAGGGCTACGAGGTGCGCCTGGCCGAGGACGGCGAGGAGGCCCTCGCCGAGGCCACCGTCTACGAGCCCGACGCCGTGGTCCTCGATCTAGGGTTGCCCAAGCTCGACGGCGTGGAGGTGTGCCGGCGCCTGCGCGAGGACGGTGACGTGCCGATCCTCATGCTCACCGCGCGCGACGGAGTCGAGGACCGCGTGGAGGGGCTCGATACCGGTGCGGACGACTACCTGGTCAAGCCCTTCGAGCGCGCTGAGCTGCTGGCGCGCCTGCGGGCGCTCCTTCGCCGCCGGCCCCCTCGGGGCAGCGCCTTCCTCGTGGCGGGTGACCTGCGGCTCAACCCGGACACCCGCGAGGTGTTCCGCGGCGAGCGCGAGATCGAGCTGACCGGCCGCGAGTTCGAGCTGCTCGAGCACCTCATGCGCAACGAGCGTCTGGTGTTCTCACGACAGACGCTGCTCGACGAGGTGTGGGACTACCACCCCTACGCCGAGACGAACACGATCGACGTGTTCGTGTCCAACCTGCGCCGCAAGCTCGAGGCGGGTGGGGAGGAACGCGTGCTGCATACCGTTCGCGGTTCGGGATACGTTCTGAGGCCCGCATGAGCGCCAGGGACCCGGGAGTGGTCCACCGGATGCGGCTGCGGATCCCGGTCCGGCTGAAGCTGGCGATCGTGTCCGCCGGCCTGACGTTTGCGATCCTGCTGCTGTTCGCGCTCGTGGTCGGGACCTTCACCGAGCAGAAGCTGCGCTCGGAGTTCAACAGCGAGCTGCGCGCCACCGCGGCCGACCTCCAGGAGAGCATACGAGTAGAGCGTGATGAGGACGACGGCTCGTTGCGGCCGGGAGTTCCCCCCGCGCTGCTCAACTTCGCAGCCTCGGGTGGCGCCTCCGTGCGGGTCGTCGACGCCCAGGACAATCGCACGATCGGCGCCAAGGGGCCCGCGGTGGACCTCGGGACGCCTTTCGAGGGCGTGCGTGACGTGGGCGCCTACCGGGTGGTGGCGCGCCCGCTCTTCCTCGGGTCGCTCGATCGCACCGGCAGCTTCGATCTGAGGCCGGGGGCCGGCAGGCTCGACGGAACCGTGGCATACGTCCAGTACGCAAGGCCTCGTGCGAAGCTCGAGACCACGACGGCGCGCGTTCGCCTGTTCCTGGCGCTGGGGGTGATCGGCGGCACGCTGCTGGCCTTCCTCGCCGGGCTGGCCGTGGCCCGGCGCGCGATGCGGCCGATCGCCGACCTGACCAAGGCGGCCCGGGAGGTGGCGCGCACGCGGGACCCGGCCATGACGCTGCCCAAGCCGCACGCAAACGACGAGGTGGCCGACCTGGCCGACACCCTGGAGCACATGCTGCGCGAGCTGGACGCCGCCCGGGGAGAGACCGAAGCGGCACTCGATCGACAGCGCAACTTCGTGGCCGACGCCTCGCACGAGCTCCGCACGCCCCTCACGAGCATCCTCGCCAACCTCGAGCTGCTCGAGGCGGAGCTGGCTCGGCCCGGCGGCCCGCGCCAGGCGGATTCAGCCGCGGACATCGCCGGCTCCGCGCTGCGCTCCTCCAAGCGTATGCGCCGCCTGGTCGGGGACCTGCTGCTGCTGGCCCGCGCCGACGCTGGGCGGCAGGCCGCTCGCGGCCCCGTCGACCTGTCGAAGGTGGTGTGCGACGCGGCGGGCGAGGCGGCGGCGCTCGCCGAGGGCCACGCGGTCTCGCTCGACCTCCCCGCCGGCGAAGAGCCGCCCACGGTGAACGGCGTTCCCGACGACCTGCACCGCCTCGTGCTGAACCTGCTCGAGAATGCCCTGATCCACACCCCGCCGGGCACGCCCGTCGTGGCGTCCGTGCTGCGGGTGGACGGGGCCGTTCGCCTGGAGGTCGCCGACCGCGGCCCCGGGGTGCCGCGCGAGCTTCGCGACCGGATCTTCGAGCGCTTCGCCCGCCCCCCGGGCCAGAGCGCCCGGCCCAAGGGCAGCAGCGGTCTGGGCCTGGCCATCGTGCGAGCCGTCGCAGCCGCCCACGCCGGCACCGTGGAGGTGCTGGACGCGGAGGGAGGCGGCGCGCTCTTTCGCGTGACGATTCCCGCCGAGGAAGCGGTCCGATCGGCCCGCGGCGGTGTTCGAGACTCCGTAGGAGAGCCGGTGACCGACCTCAAGGGAGCAGATACCACGTGAAGCGAATCATGACCCTCCGGCCCTCGCCCGCGATGGTCATCGCGTGCATCGCCTTGTTCGTCGCGCTCAGCGGCGTGTCCTACGGCGTGGCCACCGGCTTCATCGACACTCGGGGCATCCGCAACAACACGATCCGCACCCAGGACCTGCGAAACAACGACATTCGCGCGCTCGACATCCGCAACAGCACGATCCGCGGCAGAGACGTGGCCCTCAACACGCTCACGGGCATCGACATCGCCGAGGCCAAGCTGGGCGAGGTTCCCACCGCCGCGAAGGCGGCCGACGCCTCGACCCTGGAGGGCATCGGAGCGTCTGGCTTCCTGCGCCCGAACCCAGCGCCTTTCGTGGCACTGGCCACCACGGCGGATTGGGACGCGGTGGCCGGCGAGACCGAGCCGGGCGTCTACGTGGATCCGATGGGCTTCGTCCACCTCCACGGCGCGCTTCGGCGCACCACGGGTACGTCCCAGCTCGCGCTGACCCTCCCGGCGGCCGCACGTCCTGCGGCCGTAAAGCGCCTGCCGGTGTACGCCGAGAACGCCGCCGGCGGCGTGGACGCGGCCGGCGTGAGAATCGACACGGACGGCGAGCTCCTGGTGCGCGCGCCCGCCGCCGCGGCGTCCAACCTCATATCCCTGGAGGGCGTGACCTTCCGCGCCGGCGACTGACCCGGAAAGATTCGGCAGGGACGCGGAATCTTTCGCAGCCGGGAAAGATTCGGCAGGGACGCGGAATCTTTCGCAGCCGGGGAAAGATTCGGCAGGGACGCGGAATCTTTCGCATCCGTATCAGCAGATTCGGCAGGATGCCAAATCGCCCGCCGGCGGCTCAGACCTCGACGACCACCGGCAGGACCATCGGCCGGCGCTTCATGCGCCGGTAGACGAACTCGGCGAGGTCGTCGTGGAGGTGGGTCTGCAGCAATGAGATCTCGATGATCCCGTCTGCCGCGGAGCGCCCGAGCGAGTCTGTCACGGCGTCCCGGAGGACCGACACCAGCTCTGGGTCGTCATCGATGAAGGGAACGCCGCGGAAGATGATCTCGGGCTCTGCCACCGACCGGCCGTCCTGCTCGGACACCGTGGCCACCACGATGAAGATGCCGTCGGCGGAGAGCATGCGGCGATCCCGCAGGGCGACGTCCTCGATGTCGCCCACGTCCACTCCGTCTACGAAGATCATGCCGGCCTGCTCGCGCTCTCCAAAGCGCGCGCCGCTCTCGGTTATCTCGAGCGGCAGTCCGTTCTCGCTCTTGAAGATGTCCTTGGGACCGACGCCGACGGCTTCGGCCAGCTCGGCGTGGAGGCGGATCCGCTTGTGGTCGCCGTGCACGGGCATCACGTAGCGCGGGTCGACGAGGTTGAGCATCAGCTTGAGCTCCTCGGCGTAGCCGTGCCCCGAGGCGTGGATGGGAGCGTCCTTCGTGGTGATCACGTCCGCACCAAGGTGGTAGATGCGATCGACGGTCTCGTTCACTGCACGCTCGTTGCCGGGTATCGGCGTGGCGGAGAAGATCACGGTATCGCCCCGGCGGAGGTGGACCTGCCGGTGATCTCCGGCCGCCATGCGGCGCAGGGCAGAGAGCGGCTCGCCCTGGCTGCCTGTCGACACGACCACGAGCTTGTGGTCGGGGAAGTCCTCGATCTGCTTCGGCTCGACGAGAATGCCCTGGGGAACGTCGATGTGGCCCAGCTGGCGTCCGATGTTGACGTTCTTTCGCATCGAGCGGCCCACCAGCGCGACCTTTCGTCCGAGCGAGGACGCCGCGTCCACCACCTGCTGCACGCGGTGGATGTTGGAGGCAAAGCACGTCACGATGATGCGCCCTTCGCAGCGCGAGAAGGCGTCCTCGAGCTGCGGACCGACAAGCGACTCGGACAGCGACCAGCCGGCCCGGTCGGCGTTGGTGGAGTCCCCGCAGAGCAGCAGCACTCCGTCGCGTCCCAGCTCGGCGAGCCTCGCGATGTCGGCCGGGATGCCGTCCACCGGGGTCTGGTCGAACTTGTAGTCGCCCGTCACGAGGGTGGTGCCCAGCTCGCAGGTGAGGGCGTAGGCGAACATGTCCGGTATCGAGTGCGCGAGCTTCACGGGCTCGACAGAGAACGGGCCGGCGCCGATCTCGTCGCCCGGTCGCACGTCCTGCAGGCGGACGTCCTTGATCTTGTGCTCGTCGAGCTTCGAGCGCACCATCGCCACCGTCAGCGGACCGCCGTAGATCGGCGGCGCCTTGTCGAGCTGACGCAACACGAACGGCAGCGCCCCCACGTGATCCTCGTGGCCGTGGGTGAGCACGATGGCCTCGATGTCAGCGGCGCGCTCACGCAGGTAGGTGAAGTCCGGTAGCACGAGGTCGATCCCGAGCTGGTCGGGAGCCGGGAACCGAAGTCCCGTGTCCACGATCACGATGCGGCCGTCGTATTCGACGACCGTCATGTTCTTGCCGATTTCGCCTAGCCCGCCCAGCGGCAGGATGCGCAGAGCTCCACTCAAGACGTCGGGACTCTAGCCAGCAGTCCCTGTGCGGCGAGCACCGAGTGGATCTCGCGACGCTCCTCCTCCGAGGCCTCGACCATCGGCAGCCGCAGCCCGCCCACGTCGTGGCCGGTCATCTCGAGCGCCGCTTTGACGGGGATCGGGTTGGTCGTGACCCCGAGCACTTCGAAGAGCGGCCGCAGTGATCTGTCGATCTCGCGTCGCCGCTCCGGCTCGTCGATCATGCGCCGCATCTCCCGGCCGACGAGGTGTGATGCCACCATGATCCCGCCGGTGCCGCCCATGTCGAGCACGCCCGCGAGCATGTCGTCGTTGCCTGCCAGCAGGTCGAGCCCCTCGATGGGTGCGCAGTTCTCCACCCGCGCCTGCTTGACGGCCTCCACTCCGGGTATCTCGGCCAGCTCTCGGAGCAGGTCGTTTGGCATGTCGATCGCCGTGCGTGACGGGATGTTGTAGAGCACGATCGGCAGCTCGGAGGCCCCCGCCGCCTGCCTCATGTGCTCGAGGATGCCCTGGCGGTTGGGCCTGTTGTAGTAGGGCGTCACCACGAGAGCCGCGTCCACTCCCGTCTCGGCGGCGCGCTCGGTGAGCTCCACCGTGTGGCGGGTGTCGTTGGACCCCGTGCCGGCGATCACGGGCGCCTCGCCGCTCTGCGCCACGGCGATCTCGAAGAGGGCCACCTTCTCGTCATCGTCGAGCGTCGGACCCTCCCCCGTGCTCCCGGCCACCACGATGCCGTCGGACCCGTTCTCGAGGAGGTGGGTGACCATTCGCGCGGCCGCGTCCTCGGCCAGACGACCGTCCGGGCCGAATGGCGTGACCATAGCCGTGATGATGCCTCCGAACCGCACGGTCAGTCGATCGGCCTGAAGGGATCCGGTGCGGTGTTGGCACCACCGGAGGAGGCGGGAGGAGCCCCGGGGCGGTCCTCCTCGGAGCGGGGCTCGGCCACCGCCTGCGCGTCCGGGTCGGCTGCGTCCGGAGGCTGGGGCTGGGAGACACCCTGCGCCACGGCGGGGTTCGCCGCGGGCGGCGCGTCGGCCGGGGCTTCGGCCGGCGCGTCGGCTATCGGCCTGCCGTGCTCGTCGTAGCGCACGCCGCCGGATCCCTCCCCGCGCTCTGCCCGGCTCTCGTTGAACTGCCTTTGTGCGTCATCGATCTTCTTCTGCGCCTGCTCGGCCATCTGCTTGGCCTTGTCCAGGAAGCCCATCAGCGTTTCCTCTCGTCGCCTCGGATCACATTAACCGTAGCCGCGGCCAAAGCACCGTGAGCCCCGGTCGGAAGTGCCGGAAGGCGGCCCGCGCCTGGCTGCGGCCCAGGTGAGCGCCAGGGAATATCGCCAAGGCACTTGCAGTCCGCCCAGCCGACGCCCTCCAAATGGCACAATTGGAGGGAAAGCATGGCGGACAAGGACTACAGCCACCGCAGCGCCGTCGAAAAGCTCGGCGTGAAGCCCGAGGAGCGGGTGGAGGTCTCGGGCGACGTAGGCCCCGGCCTGCGCGGAGACGTCAAGGAGGCGCTGGGACGTGGCCTCGTGCGCGCCGGCACACTCGACGGCGCCGTCGTGATGGTCGAGTCCCTGGACGAGGCCAAGGAGGTGCTCGTGAAGTACCGGGCGCGGCTACGCGACTCCGGCTACCTCTGGCTCATAACCCGCAAGCGCGGGCACGAGAACTATCTCAACCAGGTCGCACTCGTGCCCCACGCCAAGCGGGTGGGGCTGATCGACAACAAGACCTGCTCGATCGACACCGAGCGATCGGGAATCCGCTTCGTGGTGCCGCGCGCGCTGCGAAGCTCAAACGGCAAAGTCGCCTAAGGAGAGCCCCCGGGGGGGCTACTTCAAGAGGTGCTCGAGCCCAATCAGTGGCGAACGGTCGAGCGTACCCACGCGCCGGACCGCCAGCAGCACGCCCGGCATGAACGACTCGCGCGAGGTGGAGTCGTGGCGTATCGACAGCGTCTGCCCGAGACCGCCGAACAGCACCTCCTGGTGTGCCACCAGACCCGGCAGGCGCACGGAGTGAATCGGGTCGTGCACGTTGCCGCCCGCCTCCCCGATCAGCCGCGCGGTGCGTGCGGCGGTGCCCGACGGGGCGTCGAGCTTGCGATCGTGGTGTAGCTCGATGATCTCGCACTCGGGCAGGTGAGGGGCGGCGAGCTTCGCCGCCTCCATCATCAGCACAGCGCCGATCGCGAAGTTGGGTGCCACGAAGAGGTTGGCGCTGCCCACACCCTCGAGCTGCTCGAAGTCCGGCCCGGTGGTTCCCATCACGCAGTGCACGCCTGCCTCGAGGCACGCGCGGGCGTTCTCGAGCGCGGTGTCGGGACGTGAGAAGTCCACGATCACCTCCACGCGGTCCAGGATCTCCGCGAGCGTCGCTCCCAGCTGCGGGTCGGCGCGCGCCGCGAGTTCCATGTCCTCGGCGCCCTCGACCGCCCGACAGACCGTCGCCCCCATCCGCCCCGCGGCGCCGGAGACGCCGACACGGATCATGCAGTGGCGAGGAGCCGCGGATTGACGGCTTCCAGCGCCTGGCGGAAGGGGTCCGCGCTGGCGCCCACCCCGGCGGCCGACATCCGCGCCGGGTCGAACAGCTCCGCTGCGAGGGAGTGGATCTCGTCGATCGTCACGGCGTCGAGGGCTGCGAGCAGCTCGTCGAGGGTCATGAGCGGTACGTCCATGAGCAGGGAGCTCCCCAGGCGGTTCATCCGGGCGGAGGTCGACTCCATCGACAGGGTGGTCCTGCCCTTCACGTTCTCGCGCGAGCGCTCGAGCTCCTCTTCGCTCACGCCGCCCTCGGCGATCGCCCGCAGCTCGCGGCCGATGACCGCCATCGCCTCGCCCACGTTGTCCGGGCGGGTGCCCACGTAGAGGCCCACCTGACCGGAGTCGATGTAGTGACTCGCGTAGGAGTAAACGGAGTAGGCCAGGCCGCGCTTCTCGCGCACCTCCTGGAACAGCCGCGAGGAGCTGGAGCCCCCGAGGATGGTGTCGAGGATGCGAAGGGCGAAGCGACGGTCATCGCCGCGCGCCACCCCCGGCGCTCCGAGGCACAGGTGGTACTGCTCGGTCTCCTTCTCGTGGAAGCACAGCCGCGGCGAGGAGTTCTCCGGCGCGGGCTCGGGCGGCGCCGGTGGTGCTCCATTGGCGCCCAGCTTCTCCCCCTCCGCCCGCTCCACGAGCTCCACGATCCGGTCGTGGTCGACGTTTCCCGCGGCGGCCACCACCATGTTGGCCGGCGCGTAGCGCATGTCGTGGTATGCCGCGATGTCGGGCACGGGAACCGAGGAGACCACCTCGGCCCTTCCGATGATCGGCAGGCCCAGCGGATGGTCACCGAAGATCGCCGTTGCCAGCACGTCATGCACCTTGTCCTGGGGCTCGTCCTCGTACATCGCGATCTCCTCGATCACTACCTGGCGCTCTGAGTCGATGTCCGGGTACGAGGGCCGCAGCACCATGTCGGAGAGCACGTCGTAGGCCTGGTCGAGGTGGCGGTCGAGGAAGCGCGCGTAGACCGAGGTCGTCTCCTTGCCGGTGCCCGCGTTCACCTCGGCCCCCATGGCGTCGAACGTCTCATCGATCGCGAGCGAGCTGAAGCGCTCCGTGCCCTTGAACAGCAGGTGCTCGAGGAAATGCGAGAGCCCGGCCTGGGCCGGGCTCTCGTTGCGACTTCCGGTCAGCACCCAGAGTCCGAGCGCGATCGAGCGCACGGCGGGTACATGCTCGGTGACCACCCGGACGCCCGAGGGCAGCGTCGTGACTTGGGCGCGATCGGTCATCCGGCGATCGTGCTAGCGGCGCTCCCTGCGGCCTCCGCCGCCGCGTCCGCCGCGATCGCCGTCACGCCGTGGGCGCCCGCCGCCGTCGCCTCCACCGCGGGGGCCCTTGTCGCCGGTGCCCACACCGGCCAGCTCGGCGGCCGACTTGCCGGCGATGTCGGGGTCCTGCGCGAGGCGCAGCCCCACCCGGCCGCGTTCGCGGTCCACCTCGACCACCCGCACGTCGATCTCGTCGCCGCGGTTGAGCACGTCCTCGACCGCGTCCACCCGCTCACCGGGCTTCACGTTGGAGATGTGCAGCAACCCGTCGTTGCCCTTGGACAGCTCGACGAAGGCGCCGAAGGTCGTGGTCTTCACGCCCTTGCCCTTGAACTCGTCACCGACCTCGACCTCCTTGGTCATCGACCGGATCCGCTCGATGAGGCCGTCTCCCTGGTCGCCGCTCTGGGCGAAGACCCGGATGATGCCGTCGTCGTCGATGTCGATCTGCGCGTCGAACTCCTCCGACAGGGCGCGGATGGTCTCGCCGCCCTTGCCGATGATCATGCCGATCTTCTCGGTGTCGATCTGGATCTGGCTGATCCGCGGGGCGTACCTGGAGAGCTCCGGGCGGGGTCCCTCGAGGGCCGGCGCCATCTGGTCGAGGATGTGCGTGCGTCCGTTCTTGGCCTGCGAGAGCGCATCGCGCAGGATGTCGAACGTGACACCCGTGATCTTGATGTCCATCTGCAGCGCGGTGATGCCCTCGGACGTGCCGGCCACCTTGAAGTCCATGTCTCCCAGGTGGTCCTCTACGCCCGCGATGTCGGAGAGCACGATGTAGTCCTCGCCCTCCTTGATGAGGCCCATCGCGATG
Organism: Thermoleophilaceae bacterium; assembly: GCA_035942755.1. Classification (GTDB taxonomy): domain Bacteria; phylum Actinomycetota; class Thermoleophilia; order Solirubrobacterales; family Thermoleophilaceae; genus JAAYBF01. The sequence goes on along the minus strand of DASZCV010000016.1, from coordinate 191 downwards.
CCCGCCACCGGGCGCTTGATGTTCACGCCGGCGTCCATCAGGGCCAGCGAGCTTCCGCACACCGACGCCATCGAGGACGAGCCGTTGGACTCGAAGATGTCCGACACGACGCGAATCGTGTAGGGGAACTCCTCGGGGTCCGGCACGACCGGCACGAGCGCGCGCTCGGCAAGCGCGCCGTGACCGATGTC
>DASZCV010000015.1:0-1788 GCA_035942755.1 Thermoleophilaceae bacterium | reverse complement strand
AGCACTTGCGAGCCATGCGCGACTTCCGCCTCACGCGCAACAGAGCACGCGGGCAGCGGCATCGGCTCCTCGCCGCCGCGCTCGCCAAAAAGGACTCTCCAGCCGCGCACGAGAGCGCCGGTCGCCACGCCGAGCTTTTCGTCGAACGTCGCGGCCCCTCGGGCGGCGCGACCGCAGCGGCGATCGTGCCCCCGGCCGTGCAGCCGGGGGCGCCGCTGGCCGGCCCTGGATAGGCGAGCCGAAGCGCGGTGGAGCCGAGGCCGACGAAAGCTGCGCTGCTCAGCCCAGAGCGGAGGCCGCGCCCTGCCGGGCTACGGCCTTTGCTCGCGCATGCCCTTGACCGCCGCGGCGATCTCCTCGGCGTCGAGCACGTCGGCCATCACGCCGATCTGCTCCTCCCACACCTCGTCGTCGACCAGGCTGCGGAACTCCTCCTCCAGCGCGTGATACACGGAGAGACCCAACTGGGCCTCGGCCAGGGCGCCTGCATAGGTCGGATCGCCAAGCACCACGGTCTCGGCGGCGATCTCGGCGCTCTCGGGGTCCGGCGCTCCCAGGACCACGAGCAGCTGCTCGGGCCCGTGCTCGTCGGCGAGGCGCTTGATCGCTTCCTGGCTATTCAGGTCCATGGCCCCAGAGGCCGTTCAGACGAAGCACTCCGTGGACGCGAAGGCGACGGTCCCGCCCGCGCTCTCGACGCACTCGGCGATCGCCGGGCCGGCGATGCCGTCGCGCTCGCCGAGCACGATGACCTGCTTGTCGTCGAACATAGGGTGCTAGCTCACCTCCTCTCGCATCTCCTCGAGGCTCTTGTCGAGCCAGTCGTTGAGCTCCGTCGGGCTGATCGTCGACTTCGACAGCCGCGACCGCTCCTCACCGTCGTGCATCAGCAGGAAGGTGGGCAGCGCGTGGACGCCGAGGTTGATGCACGCCCGCCGGGCCTTGGGCGCCTCGAGCTTGATGACCTTGAGGTCGTCGCGCTCCTGCGCCAGCTTCTCGACGTGGGGCGCGAGCGCCAGGCACGGACGGCACTCCGGGCCCCACACGTCGACGAGCGCCGTCCCACTCTGGACGACGTCGTCGAAGTTCTCGCGCGTCGCCTCGATCACCTCTCCCACGTGGTCATCCTCCCTCTCGGTCGTTGCGTTCGAGCATGACGCTCATGCCGTCGGACTGCTCGGACATGCGCCCCAGGAACAGGCTTCCCTTGGCGATCAGCTGCACGCGCCGCGCGTGGCCGCTGCACAGGCGGGCCCGGGCGTGGGGCAGGTAGCACAGCGCCGAGGCGATGTGCCCCTGCGTGGGCGCGAAGCCGGGCATGCCGCGCGTGCGGACGAACTCCTCGATCTCCTCGCGCGCGAAGTCGCCGCGGCGCGCCCCCAGGGCGGCGGTGCCGCCCAGCACGTCCTCGAGGACGGGCAGGTCCTTCGCCAGGTGGCCCTGGAACTTCATGCCCAGCTTGGCCAGCGAGCCTCCGGCGATGATCGCCACCCGCTGGAAGACACCGGCGCCCACCAGCGACGAGGCCATGACCAGAGCGGGGACGAAAGCGGCGCAGAAGTTCTTGACGTCGGCGCCCGAGGCCTCGGTGAGGCCGGCCACCTCGGCCACGGCCTTGGCCAGGTTGCCGCCCCCCCGCTGGTAGCGGTCGCCGATGGCCTCCTCGCCGCAGCCGATCACGTAGTCCACCGAGGCGGGGTCGATGCCGGAGCGCTCCAGCAGGTGGACCATGGCCAGGCTGGCCGTGGCCTTGGCCGCCAGGTTGTCGATCAGGACGTGGGCCGACAG
>DASZCV010000014.1:0-9453 GCA_035942755.1 Thermoleophilaceae bacterium | reverse complement strand
GACCAGGCCCTCGGCCATCAAACAGCTCGCCACGGCGCTGCCGACGGTCATGCACGGCCTCAGGTCCGGGAAGGTCACGCCCAGGAAGGTCCTCGCCCACCCGAAGCTGCCGGACCAGGGCAAGGTCCGCAAGATCATGCACACCATCGAGTCCGAACCGCGCCTCGAGCTCAACCTCTACATCGTCGGCGACAACGCCGCCGAGGAGCACGGGGCCATGGCCGAAGGGAGTCTGGAGCAGTGAAACTGGCGTACTGGCCCGGCTGCGTCTCCCGCGGCTTCACCCCCGAGCTGCACGGCTCGATGCATCTCGTGGCGCCAAAGCTCGGACTGGAGCTGGTCGAGCTCGACCGCGCGAACTGCTGCGGCGCCGGCGTGATCGCCGAGCACAATCAGGAGATGGCCGACACCCTCAACGCGCGCACCTTCGCCCTCGCGCAGAAGGTGGACGGGGCGGCCGGGATGATGAACATCTGCTCGACGTGCCAGGGAGCGCAGTCCGAGTGCCAGGAGCGCCTGGACGCCGACTCCGGCTACCGCGAGCACGTGAACTCCCACCTCTCGGAGGAAGGGCTCTCCTACGAGCGCGACGGCGAGTGGTGGAACAAGAACTTCCTCTGGCTGCTCGTGGAGGAGATCGGACTCGACAAGCTGCGGGAGAAGGTGGTGCGACCGCTCGAGGGGCTACGGATCGCCCCCTTCTACGGCTGCTACATCGTGCGCCCCACCAAGCGGCTCGGCTACGAAGGTCATCCCAACCGCGACAAGTACCTCGACTTCGTGATCGAGGTCCTCGGGGCAGAATCGGTCGAGTACGCGGGAAGCCACAAGTGCTGCGGCTTCCCCGTCATAACGATGAACAGGGCCACCTCGCTGCGACAGGCCGGCCGGCACCTCGCCGACGCCCTCGACGCGGGCGCCGACTGCCTTGTCACGCCCTGCCCGCTGTGCCATCTCAACCTGGACATGCAGCAGCCGGACGCCGCCAAGTTCGTGGAGCGAGACCTGGACGTGCCGGTGCTGCACCTCCCGCAGATGGTCGGCCTGGCGCTCGGGTTCGAGCCCAAGGAGCTCGGGATGGACAAGCACGTCGTAAAGACGAGCGACATCCAGCGCAAGGTCGCCGAGCTCGCGGCCGCCTAGCCCAGCCCGCGGCGGCCCCGGAAAAGAGAAGACCGGCCAGTGGCCGGCCGGTCTCTCGTGTGTGGCGTACCCCAGTCCGCCCCTCCAATCTTTGCCGCGCCCTGATGGTGCCGTAGCTCGGCCCGTCCCACCTCCCCTCCGGAGAGTGATCTTGGGGGGAGATAGAGGGGTAGAGCGGTTGGGGTTTGCCTACCCTTTCTCTCACCCGTAGACTGGCGGCCGTGGCTTCCCCCGTCAGCGTGGTGATGTCGAAGTTCGAGGATCTCGTCGCCATCGGCCTCACGCACCTGCTGGAGGAAGACCCACACCTCGAGCTGGTGGCCAACGGCATACCGCCGTCCGGCATCGAGGCGGCGATCGGCGATCACCGGCCCGCCGTGGCCGTGCTCAACTTCGGATCGCTCACCAGCCCGGCGCAGGTCTTCCAGCTCCACCAGAAGTTCCCCGAGACTCGACTCGTTGTGCTGGCCAATCGCCCCACGGCGGCCGAGTGCAACCAGATGCTGTCGTTCGGGGCGACCGCCTGCCTCTCCAAGGAGACCCAGGGTCGCGACGTGGTCAACGCAGTGCACCTGGCCTCGCGCGGAATGCACGTGCTGCCTCGCTCGGCGGCGGGAGGCGGAAGCATGAACGGATCCCAGTTGCACGGCTCGGACCTCCTGACCCCGCGGGAGGCGGATGTGCTCGAGCTGCTGCAGGAAGGGGCGACCAACGCACAGATCGCCCAGGCGCTGTCGATCGGCCTCGAGACGGTGCGCACGCACGCGCGCAACATCTACCGCAAGCTCGGTATCTCCTCGCGCCGTGACCTGGCGCGGCTGGCCGGAGCAGAGGCGGCGCTGGCGGAGGCGCGGGACTAGGCCGAGCCGACCGGCCCGCGCGCAGGCGCGGGACTAGGACCGAGCCGACCCGGCCCGCGGGGAGCCCAGCAGGCCGCGTACGTTCAGCAGCTCGGCCAGCTGGACGGCGTTGGTGGCGGCCCCCTTGCGGAGGTTGTCGCCCACCACCCAGAGGTTCAGGCAGCGCTCGTGTGAGGGGTCCCGCCGGATGCGGCCGACGAGCACCTGGTCCTGGCCCGCTGCGTCGATGGCGAGCGGGTAGAGGCCGTTCGCGGGATCGTCGATGACGGTGACGCCGGGGGCCGAGGCGAGCAGCTCGCGGCACTCTTCCGGTGAGAGCTCATCGCGCGTCTGCACGTTGATCGACTCGGAGTGCCCCGTGTAGACGGGAATCCGCACGCAGGTGGCGGAGATGCCGATTGCGTCGGTGGCGAGGATCTTGCGGGTCTCGGCCATCATCTTGCGCTCCTCGGTGGTGTAGTCGTCGCTCGGCTTGAAGGTCTCCACCTGAGGCACGGCGTTGAAGGCGATCTGGTGCGGGTAGACCACCGGTGTCGGCAGCTCCTTGGCCTCGAGCACCGCGAGCGCCTGATCGTGCAGCTCCTCGACGGCACGCTGGCCGGTCCCGGACACCGACTGGTAGGTGGACACCACCAGCCGCTCGATCCCCGCGGCGTCGAGGATCGGCTTGAGCGCCACCACCATCTGCATCGTCGAGCAGTTGGGGTTGGCCACGAGCCCACTGTGCCCGTCGAGCGCCTCGGGGTTGACCTCCGCCACCACGAGCGGCACCTTCTCGTGCATCCGCCAGAAGGAGGAGTTGTCCACCACCACGGCGCCCGCCTTGGCAAACCGGGGTGCCCACTCCTGGCTCACGCCCGAGCCGGCGGAGAAGAGCGCCACGTCGAAGCCCGTGATCGCCTCGTTCGAGAGCGGGACCACCTCGAGGCGATCGTCGCCGACGTCGATCTTGCGCCCCGCGGAGCGCTCGGAGGCGAACGGCACGATCTCATCGGCGGGAAAGGTGCGCTCGCGCATCACCCCGAGGATCGTCGAGCCCACGGCCCCCGTGGCGCCCACTACGGCAGCGCGCATCATGCGGCCTCACCAGGCACGTCGCGCTCGCCGGGTTCGGGGCCCCTCTCGGGCTCGACGATCGGCCGGTGATCGCCGGCCACGTCCTCGCGCTTGACCGCTCCCTTGCCGAGCTCGAACGCAGCGTGCAACTCGCGCACCGCAGCCTTTACGTGCTCTTCGCGAATCACGCATGAGATCTTGATCGGCGAGGTGGAGATCATCTCGATGTTCACTCCGGCATTCCCCAGCACCGTGAGCGCCTTGGCGGCCACGCCGGGGTGGCTTCTCATCCCTGCGCCGACGAGCGAGACCTTGCCCATCGCCTCGTCGGTGGCGATCTCGCCCACTCCCAGCTCGACCTTCAGCGGCGTGAGCGCCTCCGTGGCCGCCAGCAGGTCGGCGCGCGGGACCGTGACCGACATGTCCGCGCGACGATCGTCGGACAGCGGCTCGTTCTGGATGATCATGTCCACGTTCACCGTGGCGGCGGCGAGCACGGTGAGCACCCGACCCGCGATGCCGGGCCGGTCCGGGAGGCCGGTGAGGGTCACACGAGCCTCGTCGGTCGAATGGGTCACGGCTGTGACAAGTGGTCGTTCCATGGTGGTGTGCTCGTCGACGACGAAGGTACCGGGTCCATCCTCGAAGCTCGAGCGACAGTGGATCGGGATGGCGTTGTTGCGCGCGTATTCGACAGCGCGCAGCTGCAGGACGCCCGCGCCCGACGCCGACATCTCGAGCATCTCCTCGAATGAGACCACCGGCAGCATGCGCGCGTCGGGCACGATCCGCGGGTCGGCGCTGAAGACCCCGGCGACGTCCGTATAGATCTCACAGACGTCGGCGCCGAGCGCGGCGGCCAGCGCCACCGCGGTGGTGTCAGATCCGCCGCGGCCGAGCGTGGTCACGTCGGCCGTGGTGGACACGCCCTGAAAGCCCGCCACTAGCACGATCTTCCCTCCGTCGAGGGCGGAGCGGATCCGGTCGGCGCGAACGTCGAGGATGCGCGCCTTGGTGTGCGAGGTGTCGGTCACGATGCCCGCCTGCGAGCCGGTGAGGGAGATCGCCTCGTGGCCCAGGTCATTGATCACCATCGCCGCCAGCGCGCACGAGATGCGCTCGCCGGTCGAGAGCAGCATGTCCATCTCGCGGGGGTGCGGGCGCAGCGAGACCTCGTGGGCCATCGCCATGAGGTCATCGGTCGTCTTTCCGCGAGCCGACAGCACCGCCACCACCCGGCTGCCCGCCTCGGCAGCCTGGACGATGCGCCCGGCGGCACGCGTGATTCCCTCGGCGTCAGCTACCGAAGTGCCCCCGAACTTCATCACTACGGTCTCGAACTCGACGGGCGGCGCGCTGTTCACGAGCCGCGCAGGTTAGCGTTCACCCGATGCGGGACCGTCTGCCAGATGAGCTGCCGAGGCGCGCTGTGGCGATCGGCGTGGTGGTTCTCCTGGCCGTGGTGGTCCTCCTGATTTCGAGAGGCGGGGACGACGACGGTCCGCGCGTGCCGGAGGCCGGTGCTCAGCGCACCGCCGAGCGCCGCACCTCCTTCCTCGCCCGCCTCATTCCCCCTCCCCCCGGGCGCCGGCGCGCGGCCGGCGGTGGCGTGCCCCGCAGCGTCTCCGACCTCATCAAGCGCCTGCCCGCGGAGCGCAAGGTCGCGCAGCTGTTCCTGTTCGGCTTCCAGGGAAAGGACCTGAACGCCGCGGTCTTTCGCCAGCTGCGGCGGCTGGACCTCGGCGGGGTGGTGATGGACGCGGCGAACTACAGCGACCCGCAGCAGATCGGATCGCTGGCCGGCGAGGCCACCCTGATCTCCAAGCAGGAGAACCACGTTCCGCCGTGGGTCCTGGCCTCGCAGGAGGGCGGAGCCTTCAACGTCTTCCCCGACCTGCCACCCGCCAACGCGGCCTCCGACCTGCCCTCGGTGCCCACCGCGGTGAAGGAGGCAGACGAGGCCGGCGCAACGCTCAAGCCGCTCGGGATCAGCGGGATACTGGCCCCGGTGATCGACGTGGGCCTGGCAGAGGACCCGGCGGTCGGCCCGCGCGCCTACTCCGACGAGCCGGCGAAGGTGGCCGAGTACGCCCGTGGGGTCATCGGCGCATACCGCCGCAAGCGCCTCTTCGCGGCGGTCAAGCACTTTCCCGGGCTCGGCTCGGCCTCGCAGTCCACCGAGGACGGCCCCGCCAACGTGGGTCAGACGCTGGCCGAGCTGCGAGAGCGCGATCTCGTGCCGTTCAGGGCGGCCATCGCCGCCGGTGTACCGGGAGTCGTGCTGAGCCACGGGCTCTACGCGATGGACGACTTCGTGACCCCCGGCTCGCTCTCGAGGAGTGTGACGACGGACCTGCTCAAGCGAGAGCTGGGTTTCAAAGGCATCGCAATCACAGACGACCTCGCGGACCCACCGATCACCGCGCTCGGATCGGTGCCCGACGCCGCGGTCGAGGCCGTCAACGCGGGTGCGGACATGCTCTACATCTCGGGTCCCGCCGGCGACCAGCAAGCAGCCTACGTGGCGGTGCTGCGGGCGGTGCGCAAGGGCGAGATCAAGCGCAAGCGCCTCGACGAGGCGCTGCTGCGCATACTGACCGTCAAGCGCGACTACGGCCTGATTCGCTGAGCCCCACCCGGCCTACAGCTCGCGGCGCGCGCGCAGGGCGCGCCCGAGCGTGATCTCGTCGGCGTACTCGAGGTCCGACCCAACCGGCAGGCCGCTCGCGAGCCGGGTCACCGTGACCGCGGGCGCGCGGTCGCGCAGGGCGTCCGCGATGTAGAGGGCTGTGGCCTCCCCGGTGGTGGTCGCGTTGGTGGCCACCACGACCTCGCGCACGCCGTTCGAGGAGGCACGCTCCAGCAGCTCATCGATGTGCAGGTCCTCCGGGTCGATGCCGTCGATCGGAGAGAGCGCACCGCCGAGCACGTGGTAGCGGCCGCGGAACTCGTTGGTGCGCTCGATAGGGATCACGTCGCTCGGCTCCTCGACCACGCAGATCACGTCCTTCTCCCGCCGATCGTCCTGGCAGATCCGGCAGGTGGCCTCCGTGGCCAGGTTGAAGCAGCGCTCGCACTGTCCGACGGTGGCCTTGACCTCGCGGATCGCGTCCGCGAGGGCGAGAGCCTCCTCGTCTGAGACGCGCAGGATGTGGAAGGCCAGCCGCTGGGCGGTGCGCTGGCCGATCCCGGGCAGCCGAGCGAGCTCGGTGATCAGGCGGTTGACGGGTGCTGCGAACAGGTCGAGCCTACATGCCGGGAAGGCCCATCCCGCCGAGCCCTCCGGTGACGGCTCCGAGCTTGTTGGCGGCCAGCTCCTGGGCGGCCCGCAGGGCCTCGTTCACGGCAGCCTGGACCATGTCCTGGAGCAGCTCCACGTCCTCGGGGTCCACCGCCTCGGGGTCAATGCGCAGATCGAGCATCTCCAGCTCGCCGTTCACCTTCACGGTGACCATTCCGCCACCGGCGCTGGCCTCCACCACCTCGTCCTTCAGCGACTCCTGGGCCTTCGCCATCTCCTCCTGCATCTGCTGGACCTGGCGCATCATCTGATTCATGTCGGGCTGCTTTGGCACGTCGGTCAGTCCTCGCTCTCGGGATCGTCGTCGGATTCATTGAAGATCTCCTCGGCGCCGAAGTCGCGCTTCAGGCGCTCGAGCAGCTCCTCTGCTCCCAGTGTGGCGGGACCCGGCTGCACCCGTCCACCGGTTAGCTCGAATGTCACGGTGAGACCGCGGCCGGTGAGGCTGCGCAACGAGGTCAGCAGCAGGTCGCGGTTTGCCTCGGCCTTCTTCTTGGAGAAGGCCGCCGCCTACGGGAAGCTCACGGTCAGGCAATCGCCCTCGAGCGCGACCGGAACCGCCTCGGCCAGGAGCGCGGCCACCATCGCGTTCTGCTCGGCGATCGCGTCCCCTACCGCGCCCCAAAGGCCCTTGACCCGCTCAAGGTCGACGTCGGCGGGGTCGCCGACCGCCGGTTCGGCGACGGGATCGGCAACCGGCGGGCGGGACTCGGCCGGGTCGGGGCGGGAGTCCTCTATGACCGCCACCGCGGCGGCGGCGAACCCGGAGGGACCCCCTTGCCCCCCGGCCGCCGTCTCCATCGTCACGCCGCCCTGCCCCGGCCCCCCGGCGGGATCCGGGGGTCGCTGTGCGCTCGCGGTGGGTCCGCCGGCCGAGGCGGCGTACTGGCCGGCGTCGCCCGGCTGCGGAGGCGACTGCTCACCACGCTGCGCTGCAGCGCCGTCCGGGGGATGCGAAGCGGAGACCGCTCCTCCCTCCGGGGCATCTTGGGAAGTGGTCCCGGGTGCCGAGGATGCGGCCAGGCGCGCCTCGAGCTGGTCGATCCGGAACATGAGCGCCTGAAGCGACCGGTCGGCCTGGGGCTGGGTGACCTTAAGGAGGGCCACCTCCAGCTGCAGGTGAGGCTCCGAGCCGTCCTTGACCGCGGCTATCGCCGCTCCCAGCAGCTCGATGGCCCGGATGATCTCGGCCTGGGAGAAGCGCTCGGCCTGGGTGGCCAGGCGATCGGTGTGCTCGGCGGTCACCGCAAAGGAGTCCGGCACCTCGCCGAGCGTCTGCACCACGAAGAGGTGGCGCAGGTGGGCGGCAAGGTCGCGCATGAACTGCGTCTCGTCACGCCCCGACTCCGAGAGCTTCTTGACCGCCAGGAGCGCCCCCTTCGGGTCCTTCTGAACCAGGGTCTCCGCGGTGTCGAGGATCAGCTCGGCATCGGCCACGCCGAGGTTCTCGAGCACGTCCTCGAGGCGGATCTCATTGCCTCCGTAGGTCACGAGCTGCTCGAGCGTGCCGAGGGCGTCGCGGAAGCTGCCGGTGGCCTTGCGCGCGATCAGGCCCAGCGCGGCGTCGGGCACCTTGATGCCTTCCTCTGCAGCCACGCGTGACAGCACTCCGGCTATCTGCTTGAGCGAAGGGCGTGCGAAGTCGAAGCGGTGACAGCGGTCGATGATCGTGGCCGGCACCTTGTGCGCTTCGGTGGTGGCGAGCACGAACACAACGTGGGCGGGGGGCTCCTCGAGCGTCTTGAGAAAGGCGTTCCAGGCGGCCTGGGTGAGCATGTGCGCCTCGTCGAGGATGTACACGCGCCGCGACCCGCCCATCGGCGCCAGCGCGACGTTCTCGCGCAGCTCGCGGATGTCGTCCACCGAGTTGTTCGATGCCGCGTCCATCTCCACGACGTCGAGCGAGGTGCCGGTCATGATCGCCCGGCAGGTGGGATCGTCGGTGGAGAAGTCCACGCGCGGGCCGCCCTCGGCGTTCAGGGCGCAGGCAAGGAGCTTGGCCATGCTGGTCTTTCCGGTGCCCCGGGAGCCCACGAACAGGTAGGCGTGGTGCACCTTGCCGAGCTCGATCGCGTTGCGAAGCGTGCGCACCACGCTGTCCTGACCGACCACCTCGTCAAAGGTCTTCGGGCGGTGGCGGCGGTAGAGCGAGAGCATCGGGACTGCCATCGTATCCACGGTGCGGACGGCCGCCGCCAGCCCAGGGACCGGAGCGCCTCAGTCGGTGGTGAAGTGCATCAGGTCGCCTGTACGGGTGGTCATGGTGCTGGTTGGTCTATGGACCGTGCACCCGTCGTCGAGACGGCCCTCCGGGCGTGCCCGCCACTCTTTGGCTCCGGCCAGGTTGGTCCGCGGCGCATGAGCGGATCCGCTTAAGGCTGCTTCCTTCCGGATCTGACCTGGTTCGCAGTCGCTCCCCGCGCGGGACCCGGCCATCGACGCCTCCAACTGGCGTACTGACCCCGAAGACCTCGTCCCTCGGAAGGGGATTCAGCCCCGCTAGAGCGGATTGCGAGTACAGGGCACCGCTAATTCCCCGCCTAGCACGGTCCACCGCTGATCCTACCGCCTGGCGGGTCCGTCCGCCCGCGGCCTCACCATGCCCCTATGTTCCTGGCCGAGATGATCTGCAGCGATGAGGAGTGCGAGCTCACCGTCGAGGCGGTCGACCACCTGGACCGACTCGAGCTCCTCGTCTGCGAGGAGTGCGACTGCTGCCTTCAGCTCGTGTCCCTCTCGAGCTTCGTGGCGGTCGAGCTTGAGGCGCCGCCCGAGCTGGCCCTCGCCGCCTGAGCGCCCAACCGTTCGCGCGCCCTCCGCCTAGAATCAGCGCAGTCTCCCGGGCGCGTAGCTCAGTGGGAGAGCGCTCGCTTCACACGCGAGAGGTCGGTGGTTCGAAACCACCCGCGCCCATACCGAGAAAGTTGCTGGTTTGCAGGCGATCTCTAGGACTGGGGTGGTTTCGGCTCACTCGGCTCTCGCTTCGGTTGGACTGTTCTGGACCAATCTCTGGACCAATCAATGGCATCCGGGCCTGCTTCGCCGTCGGCTTCCTCAAGCCAGCTCGGATCAGATGGGCTTGCTTGGTGAAAG
>DASZCV010000013.1:0-3409 GCA_035942755.1 Thermoleophilaceae bacterium | reverse complement strand
CGTCATCCCCGAGCTGGAAGGTCGAGCCGCGGTTGGGTTCGATGCGCGCGGCCGCGCCACCGAAGCCCGCTCCCGAGACGGACCAGGTGGAGGCCGCCGACTTCGCTGCCGGCTGCTCGTCGGCATCGGTGAGCTCAGGGGGGATCTCGCCCAGGAAGCGGCTGGGCACGTTCCATTCCCGGCCGCCATACAGCGCACGCGTGCGCGCGTGGGTCAGGTAGAGCTGCTTGCGGGCGCGGGTGATCCCCACGTAGCAGAGGCGGCGCTCCTCCTCCACATCGCCCGCCTCGATCGAGCGGGAATGTGGGAACACGCCGTCCTCGGCGCCGATCATGAACACGACGTCATACTCGAGCCCCTTCGCGTTATGCAGCGTCATGAGCGTGACGATGCCCTCCTCGTCGCGCAGGTTGTCCTGCTCGGAGAAGAGCGAGATCTGCTGTAGGAACTCCTCGACCGACGGGTCCTCGCTGCCCGCGTCGTACTCGCGCGCCACGCCCACGAGCTCCTCGAGGTTCTCGAGGCGCCCTTGGGCCTCGATCGTGCGCTCCGCCTCGAGTGTGGAGAGATAGCCGCTGTCCTCGAGGGTCTCCTGCAAGAGGTCGCCGACGGAGGCCTCCGCCGCGCGATCGCGCAGGCGCTCCATCGTGTCCATGAACCTGCCGACGGCCTTGATCGCCGCCGCCCCGAGTCCGGGGATGTCCTCCGGGGAGAGCGCGACGTCGAAGATCGGCTCGCCGATCGTGTTTGCGTGAGACCTGATCCTTGCCTGCGACGTGTCCCCGATGCCGCGCCGCGGTGAGTTCACGATCCGCCCGAACGAGACGACGTCCTGGGGGTTCACCAGCAGCGTGAGGTAGGCCAGGGCGTCCTTGATCTCGGCGCGCTCGTAGAACCGCGTGCCGCCGATCACCTGGTAGCCGACGCCGTAGCGCACGAGGGTGTCCTCCAGCACCCGGCTCTGGGCGTTTGCCCGGTAGAAGACGGCCACGTCGTCGCGCGAGCCGCCGCCGTCCACGTGGCGCTCGATCTCACCGGCCACGTAACGGGCCTCGGCGTGCTCGTCCTCCAGTTCCCGCACGTGTACCGGATCCCCCTTGCCGACGTCCGTCCAGAGGTGCTTGGGCTTCTGGCTGCGGTTGTTGGAGATGAGCGCGTTGGCGGCGTCGAGGATCGTCTGGGTCGAGCGGTAGTTCTGCTCGAGCTTGATCACGCTCGCGTCGGGATAGTCGTGCTCGAAGTCGAGGATGTTGCTGATGTCGGCCCCCCTGAACGAGTAGACCGACTGCGCGTCGTCGCCGATCACGAAGAGGTTCCGGTGCTCGTCGGCCAGCAGCCGCAGCCACCTGTACTGGGCTGGGGTGGTGTCCTGGTACTCGTCCACGAGCACGTGACCGAAGGAGCGGCGGTAGCGGTCGAGCACCTCGGGGAAGAGCTCGAAGAGGTTCACACTGCGGAACAGCAGGTCGTCGAAGTCCATCGCGTTCATCGAATGGATACGCTTATCATACAGGTCGTACACGTCTGCGGCCGTCTGCTCGAAGTAGGAGGCCACCTTGAGGCGGTAGGCGTCGGCGTCGAGCAGCTGGTTCTTGGCGTCCGATATCTGGCGCTTCAGCCCCCGGGGAGGGAAGCGCTTGGGATCGACGCCCGCCTCCTCGACGCACTGCTTCACGAGCCGCACCGAGTCACCTTCGTCGTAGATCGTGAAGCCCCGCGTGTAGCCCAGGCGCTCGGCGTCGGAGCGAAGCATGCGGGCGCATGCCGAGTGGAAGGTCATGACCCACATGGCGCGGGCGCGGTTTCCCACGAGGTGCCCGACCCGTTCGCGCATCTCGGCCGCCGCCTTGTTGGTGAACGTGATGGCCAGGATCTCGCTCGGCCGGGCGGCGCCCGTGCCCACGAGGTAGGCGATCCGGCGCGTGAGCGCGCGCGTCTTGCCCGAGCCGGCGCCCGCGAGGATCAGGAGTGGTCCCTCGCCGTGGGTGACGGCAGCCCGCTGGGGCTGGTTCAGACCCTCGAGCAGCCCCTCCGCGGAGCCGGCGCCCTCGGTCTGTGGCCGGGCTCCTGGGGCCGTGGCGCTCATCCCTTCGAGGATAGGGCCGCGCCCGGCCGGGGGAAATTCCGCTCCCGGTCCCGGCCCATCGGGAGGCCTTACGCTGGCGCCGATGGGCCTGTGTGACGAGGTGCGGCGCTCCTGCGCGCAGATCGCCGCGGATGCCCGCTGGGTCCGGGTGCGCGCCGATCGCCTCGCGGCGGTCGCGCCGGGGGCCCCTCCGGAGCTCGATCCCGAGCGCCACTACCTCGAGGGCACGGCCGAGGAGGTGGCCATGTACCTGCTCACCCTCGACGCGATCAACTTCGGGTCCGGCTGGTTCCCCACGCTGCGCAAGCGAGAGGGATGCTCGGGCTACCACACCGTGGCCTGGGCGCTGGCCGACCGCTTCCGCTCGCACGGTCCCTTCCCGCCGCACCGCCTACGCTCGATCGGGACAGCGGAGGTTGCGACCGTGCTCGGGCAGGATGGCGGGCACGAGCTGATGGCGCTCTACTCACGCGCGCTGCGCGACCTCGGCGAGTTCCTCGGAGACCGCACCGCGCTCGAGGTGGTCGAGGCAGCGGGTGGCTCAGCCGTGCGGCTGGCGGAACAGCTGGCGGCGGGGATGCCGTTCTTCGATGACCGCGGGTTCTTCAAGCGCGCCCAGATCGTGCCGAGCGACCTGGCGCTCGCGGGCGTGGCCCGCTTCGATGACCTCGACCGCCTCACGATCTTTGCCGACAACCTCGTTCCGCACGTCCTGCGGGTCGACGGCGTCCTGGAGTACCACCCCGACCTGGGCCGGAGGATCGACTCCGGCCAGTTGCTCGAGGCGGGAGAGCAGGAGCGGGAGATCCGGGCCTGCGCGATCCACGCCTGCGAGCTGATCGCGACAATGCTGGACGTGCCGCCGTGCGTACTCGACACCTGGCTCTGGAACCGCGGCCAAGCCTCGCGCTACAAGGCGGTGCCCCGGCACAGGACACGCACCGTCTTCTACTGACGGCGGCGCCGTTGTGCTCTACGAAAGGACGGCGGCCGCTGCGCTCTACGAGAGGTCGCGGTCGGCTGTGTCTTCCTCTACATCCACACCGGCCTCATCGGGCCCGCCCTCCTTGTCGTGCCCCATTGGCTCTCCCTTCGAGGCGCCGTGCTCGGCGCCTCCGGCGCCCGGGGGCTCGACGTTCGAGTCGCCCGACTGCTCGCTGAAGGGCTCCTCGGTTCCTCCCATCTCGTCTTGGTCGGCGTGAAGATGATCCTGGCGATTTTTGTCTTCTTGGCTCACATCTGGGCGATACCCACCCCCGTGGAGGGCAAACTTCTCCCCTGGGGACTTAAGTTGGGACGCCGGAGCGCGGACGAGCGCGGGGG
>DASZCV010000012.1:0-12468 GCA_035942755.1 Thermoleophilaceae bacterium | reverse complement strand
GTCGAAGGCCACGAGCACGTCGGAGACCATCAGCGCCAGCTCGGGGGTGCCCACGTCGTCGGGATTGCCTGGCCCGACCGAGGGCTCGGCGTGGCGGACGAGGTCGTAGCCGAAGAGGCCCACGGCACCGCCGGCGAACGGCGGCAGCCCTTCGAGTGGTGCCACGCTGTAGCGCTCGATCTCGAGCGCCACGGTCGCATAGGGGTCGTGTGCTTCGCGGCGCTCCCCTCCCACCGTGAGGACGCCGTCCTGCAGCCGGATCAGCGTACGCGGCTGGAAGCCCAAAAAGGACCAGCGCCCGAACCGCTGCCCCTGCTCGGAGGACTCGAGCAAGAAGGACGGCCCGTCTCCACGCAGCTTGAGATAGGCGGAGACCGGTGTCTCGCAGTCGTCGATGAAGGTGTGCCGCAGAGGGACCAGGGTGCTCTCGCTCGCCAGCTCGCGCACCTCCTCGAGCGTGGGCGTTACCTCGAGGCCGGAAAGCTCAGCGGCGACGGGCATTGAGCACCTCGTAGGCGTCCGGAAGCGCCAGGCCGCGTGAGGCCAGCAGCACGGAAAGGTGGTAGAGCAGGTCGGCTGCCTCCTCGCGCACGCGCTCGTCGGACTCCCCCGCCGCCGCACGTGCCACCTCGTCGGCCTCCTCGCGCACCTTGTGGCCGATCCTCGGCGGGTCGGAGAGCAGCTCGGCGGTGTAGCTGCCAGCCGCGCCGCCCTCGGCCGCCGAGGCGATGCGCCCGGCAATCGTCCGCTCCAGCGCGGGAAGGGCCTCGGCCGGCTCGGGGCCGGTCTGGCCCCGGTGAAAGCAGGTGCGCTCGCCCGTGTGGCAGGCCGGGCCGGATGCGTCCACGAGCGCCAGCACGGCGTCGTCGTCGCAGTCGTAGCGCAGCGCGCGCACGTGCATCACGTTCCCCGAGGTGGCCCCCTTCCGCCACAGCTCCCGGCGCGAGCGGCTCCAGAAGTGCATCTCGCCGGTCTCGCGGGTGAGCGCGAGCGCCTCGTCGTTCATGTAGGCGAGCGTGAGCACCTCGCCGGTGCGCGCGTCCTGCATGACGCACGGCACGAGCCCGTGTTCGTCGAAGCGAATGGATTCCACGGATCGATTCTCTCAGCCGGCGCACACGCGCGTGAGCCCGGCGCGGGTGCCGGGGTCATTCGATGCCGAGCCGGTCGAGCAGGGCGTCGTCCCGGCGCCAGGCCTTCCGCACCCTCACCCGCAGGTCGAGGTGGACGCGCCGCCCCAGCGACGCCTGCAGCTCCATGCGGGCGGCGGTGCCGATGGACTTCACCATCCTGCCGCCGGCTCCGATCAAGATGGCCTTCTGGGACTCGCCCTCCGCCCACAGGTAGGCCTCGATCTCGAGCATCCCGTCCTCGCGCTCCTCCACCTCGCCCAGCTCCACCTCGACCGCGTGGGGCAGCTCGTCGCGGGTCCGTAGCAGCACCTGCTCGCGGATCAGCTCGGCCAGGTGCACGCGCTCGGGCAGGTCCGACACGTCCTCCGGCGGGTAGAGGAACGGCCCCTGGGGCAGCAGCGTGACCAGGTGGTCCACGAGCTCGGGCACCCCCTCCCCCGTCATCGCGCTGACCGGGAATATCTCACCGTCGATGCCGAGGCCCTCGGCCGCCACGAGCGCGTCCAACGTGCGCTGGCGGCTGAGCCGGTCGACCTTGTTCACGGCCACGACCGCATTCATCCGAGCGTTGCGAATGGCGCGGGCGATGAACCGGTCCCCCTTGCCCACCTGCTGCTCGCCGTTGAGCACGAACAGACCCACGTCCGAGTCTCCGAGCGCACGCTCCACTGACTGCTGCATCCGCTCGGTCATCGGGTCGCGCGGGCGCTGGACGCCCGGGAGGTCCACCAGCACGAGCTGCCAGTCGTCGTGCGTGGCGATTCCCCGCACCTCGCGCCGCGTGGTCTGCGGCTTGTCGGAGACGATCGCGACCTTGTCGCCCACCACGCGGTTGACCAGCGTGGACTTGCCGGCGTTCGGGCGCCCCGCCAACGCCACGAAGCCGCTCCTCGTCTGCGGCGCACGGATGCTCACGCTGCACCCAATCCGTCCACCACCCGGTCCTGGAGGGTCAGCATCTGCCCCTCGTCGGTCTCGTGGTCATAGCCGCAGAGGTGAAGCACCCCGTGGACGACTGCCTCCCGCAGATCCTGAGTGTGCTCTGGACAGATCACCACGTCGCCGAGCTCGCGCGGACCCGGAGCAGAGCCGGCGCCGTCGACGGGGAATGACAGAACGTCGGTCGGCCGGTCGATACCCCTGTGCTCGCGGTTGAGCCGGCGTATCTGCTCGGCGTCGACGAGCTGCAGCGCCAGGTGTCCGTCGGTCAGGCCGACCGCGGAGAGCGCGGCCTCCGCCGGCCCTCGCAGCAGCTCCTCGTCCCCCGCGATGACCTCGACGTCGATCAGCGGACCTGCTCAGGCTTTCTTGCGAGCCGGGCGCAACTCCGGCGCCTGGGTCTCCGCGTACTCGCCGTAGGCCTCGACGATGCGCTGCACGAGCTTGTGGCGAACGACGTCCTCCCCGCCGAAGCGCACGAACTCGATGCCCTCGACGCCGGCCAGGATGTCGCCGATAACGACGAGGCCGGAATGCTGGTCCTTTGGGAGGTCCACCTGGGTGACGTCGCCGGTGACCACCATCTTCGAGCCGAAACCGAGCCGGGTGAGCACCATCTTCATCTGCTCCGGGGTCGTGTTCTGGGCCTCGTCGACGATGATGAAGGAGTCGTTGAGCGTGCGGCCTCGCATGAATGCCAGGGGGGCCACCTCGATCACGCCGCGCTCGAGGTGTCCGTTTACCTTCTCGGGCTCGAGCATGTCGTAGAGGGCGTCGAAGAGCGGGCGCAGGTAGGGGTCCACCTTGGCCATCAGGTCGCCCGGCAGGAAGCCCAGCCGCTCTCCCGCCTCGACGGCGGGGCGGGTGAGCACGATGCGCTTGACCTCCCGGCGCTGGAGCGCCGCGACGGCCATCGCCACCGCGAGGAAGGACTTGCCCGTGCCCGCCGGTCCGATCCCCACGGCGATCGTGTGGCTGCGGATGGCGTCCACGTAGCGCTTCTGATTGAGGGTCTTCGGGGCCACCTTGAGGCCCCTGTGGCGCCAGACGACGTCCTCGAGGATCCTGCTGGGACTCTCATGGCGATCGAGCGCGCTTCCGATGGCCTCGATCGTGCCGGGGGCCACCTCGTGCCCCTGCACCACGAGGTCGGTGAGCTCCCGCACCACCGTCTCTCCCATCGCCACGTCCACGTCCGAGCCGTCGAGCGTGAGCACGTTGCCCCGCAGGTAGACCTCGCACTCCAGGTGGTCCTCCAGCGTGCGCATGAGCAGGTCGTTGGCACCCGCCAGCTCCGCGGCGACGTCGTTGGAGAGCTCGAGCTGCTTGCGGGCCATTCGCTAGGGGGTCAGCAGTTCCTTGACAGCATCGCTGACCCGCCGCCCGTCCGCGCGCCCCCGGAGCCTGGGCATCACAGCCGCCATGACCTTGCCCATCTCCCTCGGTGAGCTCGCTCCCGACTCTGCCACCACGTCCCC
The DNA here is from genome assembly GCA_035942755.1 of Thermoleophilaceae bacterium. GTDB lineage: Bacteria > Actinomycetota > Thermoleophilia > Solirubrobacterales > Thermoleophilaceae > JAAYBF01. Next base: position 8,918 of record DASZCV010000012.1, on the reverse strand, counting down.
CACGATCGCCTTCAACTCCACGTCGGATAGCTGGTCTGGCAGGTAGCCCTCGATAAGCTCCGCCTCGAGCTCCTCGCCTTCTGCCAGATCCTCCCGACCGGCGTCCCGGTAGGCCTTGGCCGACTCGAGGCGCCGCTTGCGCTCGCGCTGTAGCACCTGCACCTCGTCGTCGCCTGACCCCTCCTTCTCGGCCTTCTGCAGCTCGGCGACCACCATCCGCAACGCGCTCGCGCGCCTGCGGTCCCCCGACTTGAGGGCCACCGTAACGTCGGACTTCACCTCTTCTAGCAGGGCCATAAGGTGAAGTGTAAGAGGCATGGCCGAGCTCAAAGCCGTCACCTTCGACTGCTACGGGACCCTCGTGGACTGGGAGGGCGGGCTGGGCACGTTCCTCTACGACCTCGCCCGGCGTGCCGGCGACCGCGATCCCGGCCCGGGCCGTGAGCTGCGCGAGCGCTGGGAGGAGATCCAGTTCGAGCTGATCCAGGGCGGATACCGGTCCTACCAGGACATCCTCGTGGACAGCCTGCGCACGTGGGTGGGCGAGCGCGGCTACCGCTGGAACGAAGGCGAGGGCGACGCACTCGAGCGGGCGATGCAGAGCTGGCAGCCCTTCCCCGACACCGTGCCGGCGTTGCTGCAGGTCAAGGCGGCCGGACTGCGACTGGCGATCGTCTCCAACACCGACCGCCACATCATCGAGCACACGCTGCGCCAGCTGGCGCCCGTGCAGTTCGACGAGGTGGTGGTGGCAGAGGACGTGCGTGCCTACAAGCCCGGCATGGAGCCCTTCACTCGCGCCTTGCAGGTCCTGAGCCACCCGGCAGCGGATGTCCTTCACGTGGCGTTCGGCTTCGAGTACGACATCGCGGCGGCCCAGCGCAAGGGAATGCGGACAGGCTGGGTGAATCGTGACCGCGGGCAGGCCCCGGGCAGGGAGGAACCAGACCACGAGTGGGACACCCTCTGGGGTCTCGCCGAGCTGGTCGAGCGGCCGCAGGCCTGAGATGGCCGACGGATCCCTGATCCTGGTAGCAGGCGTGCTGCTGGCGCTCGGCATCGCTGCGTCGCTGATTGCCGGCCGACTGCGGGTTCCCGGCCTCGTGCTCTTCCTCGCGGTCGGCATGGCCATCGGCTCCGACGGGCTCGGGCTGATCCACTTCGGCGACGGCAGAGACGACGTGGAGCTCGCGCGGACCGCGGGCATCGTGGCTCTGGCGCTGATCCTGTTCGAGGGAGGACTGGCCACCGGATGGAGCCAGATCCGGCCCGTGCTTCGCCCCGCCCTGTCGCTGGCAACGCTCGGAACGGTGGTCACGGCGGCCATCGTGGGCCTGTCCGCCGCGTGGCTGCTCGACCTGACGACCCTGGAGGGCATGCTGCTGGGCTCGATCGTGGCGGCCACCGACAGCGCGGCCATCTTCTCCGTCCTGCGCGGCTCGAGCCTCGAGCGGCGCCTGGCCCAGACCCTCGAGGCGGAGTCGGGCTTCAACGACGCCGTGGCGGTGGTGCTGGTGCTCGGCTTCATCGAGTGGATCGACAATGCCGAGTACGGCCTGGCCGACATGGTGCTCTCGTCCCTGGGAGAGCTCTCGATCGGCACGGCCGTGGGTCTGGCCGTCGGCTGGCTGTCGGTGCAGGCCCTGCGACGCTCCAACTTCGCGAGTCCGGGCCTCTATCCCGTGGCCTCCATCGCCAGCGCCGCGCTGGCCTTCGGAGCCGCAGACACGCTGCACGGGTCGGGCTTCGTCTCGGTCTACCTGGCCGGCCTGGCGCTCGGCACCGCCGGGATCCCCGCGCGGCGCACCGTGGTCGACTTCCACGACGGCCTGGCCTGGGTCAGCCAGATCGCCGTCTTCCTGATGCTGGGGCTACTCGTCAATCCCGGTGAGTTCGGCGGGATCGTGGACGAGGGGCTACTCGTCGCGGCGGTGCTGATGCTGCTGGCGCGCCCGATTGCCGCACTCCTCTCGCTCCGTCCGCACGGGTGCAGCGGTAGGGAAGCGCCGCTCGGGGGCGGGGCCGGGCGGCGCGGGGCGATCCCGATCGTCCTTGCCACCTTTCCCGTGATCGAGGGGGTGGATGACGCCGGCTCATTCTTCAACATCGTCTTCTTCGTGGTACTCGCCTCCACGTTGATCCAGGGCGCCACCTTCAACGCCCTCGGCCGCGCTCTGCGACTCACCACGAGCGAGCCGGCACTGTCCCCGCCCCTGCACGAGGTGGGGACCATTCGCCAGCTCGGCGCCGAGGTGCTGGAGTTTCCGGTACGCCCCGGGGATGCGATAGCAGGACGGCTCGTGAACCAATTGCTGCTGCCACGCGATGCCCTCGTGAGCGTAATCGTCCGCGACAACGAGGCGCTTCTGCCGCGCGGCTCTTCGGAGATAGCCGCCGGGGACCGTCTGCACATCCTCGTCAGGGAGTCCGCGCGGGCACAGGTCGAGGGACTGTTCGGACGCTGGCGGGAAGGGCCGATCGAGCAGCCCGAGCCGGCACTGCCCCCCCTGCGCGGCCGCTCTCCCATCTTCTCCGTGAAGCCGTGGCAGGACGATTACGGCGACCCAGCCGCGCCCGAGGACGTGCATGGCACACCCGTGCGGCGGGTGCTTCGTACCAGGCGCGAGCAGCGCGGCGCGCTCTTGGTGCTCGCGGACGGGCGGCTTGCCGTTACGGGGGAGGGCGTCGTGGCCACCGGCGCTCCGGGTCAACTGCTGCGCTACTGCCGGGAGCGGATCCGCCGGGCAAAGAGCGAGCAGGCCACCGCGTGGTGGCAGGAGGTGGCGGGCGTGGTCTCCCAGAGCGGACTGCGCTGACGGGCCTTATAGCTCCAGGAGCAGCGCAGTCCAACCGCCCTCGGACAGTCGCACGGCCTCGCGCAGCGGAGCAAAGGCGCCCGCCACCTCATCTGCCTCCTCATCCAACAACCCGGATGCTATGAGCGTCCGGGGATGGGTCTCCATGCGGCCCGCCACTCCCAAAAGGAGCGGGCGCATCAGGTTGGCCACCACCACGTCGGCCAGCGGCACCGGCTCCCCGCGCAGATCGAGCCGCTTGGCGCTATCGAGCATCACGCCGTTGTCCGCGGCGTTCGCCCTTGTGGCCTGCACCGCCAGGGGATCGAAGTCGAGTGCGCTCACGGGTGAGAAACCGAGCCTCGCCGCGGCGATCGAGAGTACCCCCGAGCCACAGCCGAGGTCGCAGAGCGATCCCCCCGCTCCGCCCTTTGCCAGCTCCAGCAGCAACTCGAGGCAGAGGCGGGTCGTGGAGTGAGAGCCGGTGCCAAAGGCGCGACCCGGGTCGATCACGAGGTCGATCAGGGCGGGCTCGGCGGTGACAGCCTCCCAGGGCGGCCGCACGCGCAGGCGGCCGCCGACGACCACGGGCACGTGGAAGCGCTTCCAGCGCTCGGCCCAGTCGTCGCGCACCTCGCTTGCCGAGACGGTCACGAGCACGCCTCCGACCACGGCCTCTCCCCGCCCCAGCTCAGGTAGCTCACCGGGAGCGCCATACACGGCCAGCTCCACCACGCCGTCACCCTCCACCTCCTCGACGCCCGAGGGGGCGAGCTCCAGCAGTGCGGCGAGGACTACCCCGGCGCTCTCCGCCGGCGCGCGGACCGCGAGCCGGATCAGCGCAGCGCCCGCTTGAGCTTCGACAGGATCGAGTCGCCCGCGGCCTCCTGCATGTTGTCGTCGGTCATGCCGTCGCCCAGCTCCTCCAGCAACTCGCGCTGGCGGCCGGTGAGGTTGCGAGGCACCACCACGTTCAACACCACCCGATGGTCACCGGTCCGGCCACGCCCGGGGATGGGCATCCCCCGTCCGCGCAGCTCCACCACGGTTCCCGGCTGGGTCCCGGCGGGCACCTCGATCTCCTCCTCTCCCGCGAGCGTCGGCACGGACACCACGGTGCCGAGCGCGGCGGCGGGGACCGACAGGTCGATCACGGATATGAGGTCGCTGCCGTCGCGCACGAAGCGGTCGTCGGGGCGCACCCGCACGAGCACGTAGAGGTTGCCCGGGGGGCCTCCGCGCTCCCCGGCGTGGCCGCGACCGGTCAGGCGCACGCGCTGCTCGTCGGCGATCCCCGCCGGCACGTCGACCGCCAGGGTCACCGAGGTCATCCGCCGACCTTCCCCCTCGCACAGGGTGCAGGGCGTGCGCGCCACCTTGCCGTCGCCGCCGCAGACATCGCACGGATGGCTGCGTACGAGCTGGCCGAAGGCCGTGCGCGAGACACTTCGCAGCTCACCGGCGCCACCGCAGCGCTCGCAGATCTCGATCGGGGTTCCCGGCTCAGCGCGGTTGCCGTGGCAGCGCTCGCACATCTGCATCGCGTCATAGGTGACCTCCACGCGGTGTCCGGTGGCGGCCTCCTCCAGGGAGATCTCCACCTCCGTCCCGATGTCAGCGCCCTGGGTCGGCCCCGGCGCCTGTCCGCCGAAGCCCCCGCCGAAGGGATTGCCGCCGAAGAACGCCTCGAAGATGTCGCCCAACGGAGACCCCTGCGACTGGGGCGCGTAGCCGCGCGAGTCGAGGCCCTCCCAGCCGTAGCGGTCATAGACCGCCCGCCGCTCGGGGTCGGAGAGGACCTCGTATGCCTCAGCTGCCGCCTTGAACTTCTCCTCGGCCTCCGGGTCGTGGTTGTTGACGTCCGGGTGCAGCTCGCTGGCGAGCTGACGGAACGCCCTCTTGACCTGCTGGCTCTCCGCCCCGCGTGGCACGCCGAGCAGCTCGTATGCGTCCTGTCTCACTCGTCGTATACCTCCGCCACGAAGCGGGACAGCTCGGAGGCCGCCTGGCGAACGGCCATGATCGCCGTCGGGTAGTCCATTCGCACCGGACCGAGGACGCTCACCGCCCCGAGGTTGCGCCGCGCCACCCCGTAGTTGGCGGCCACCATGCTCACTGATCGCAGCTCCGGCGCCGAATTCTCACTGCCGATCCGCAGATAGACGTTGGGTTCGGACAGCGAGGCCCTCATGATCGACAACAGCGCCACGCGGCGTTCCAGCACGTCGAGCAGATCAGAGAGCTGAGGCAGCTCCTGGAAGCGGTGCTCGGACAGCAGGCGGGCGGCGCCCTCCACGAAGAGGGTGTCCCCCGCGGTGTCCTCGAGCTCCGTGAACGCCGGGGCCAGCGTCTCCAGGAAAGCGCGCTCGCGCGTGTCCACCTCGGCTGCGGTGAGCTTGCCCTGGAGCATCCGCGAGCCGACCGCCATTCCCCCCATCACCTCGTTCAGGTAGCTGCCGGCCCATGCCAGCAGGCCGGGGTCGACCGCATGGTCGTAGGAGATGACGCGCTTGGTGACACCGCCGGTGGAGGTGATGATCACCACCATCGCCACCTGCGGCTGCAGCAACAGCACCTCGATCCGATGGATCGTGGCCGTCTCGATCGGCGGCGCGGACACCAGCGCCAGCAGGTCGGTCACCTGCGAGAGCTGCTCGGTGGTGGCCCTGACCGCGTCATCGACCTCGCGCCGGATCAAGCTCAGCTCGACCGGCTTGCGCACCGCCGGCAGACCCCCTTCGGCGAGGATGTCGTCGACGTAGAGGCGGTACCCCGCCTCCGTGGGCACCCGCCCCGCCGAGGTGTGCGGGTGCTCGAGCAGGCCGATCTCCTCCAGGCGCGCGAACTCCGAGCGAACCGTGGATGGCCCCCACGGGACATCTTCCTGCTCGGCAAGCCACTTCGAGCCGACCGGCTGGCCGGCCTCGACGTGCCCCTCCACGACCCTGCGGAGGATGAACTGCTGTCGGGGCGAGAGCTGCACTCCCCCATTGTGACTGAGGGCTAGGGCGTTAGCTCTGCCTCGGCGTTCTTGATGATCGCCTTGCCCGACTGCTCGGCCCTAGTGTCGATCACCACGCGGTCGCCCTCGACGCTCTTCACCGTGCCGCTCACGAGGATCTCCTGCTCCGGCAGACCCATGCCACGGAACTGCACCGACAGGCGCCTGAGAGAGCGCGGGTCGCCACCGGCCGCGGCCACGTTCGCCCGAGCGACGAGCGCCATGGTGTATAGGCCGTGGAGGATGTTGCTCGGCAGGCCGACCTTGGTGGCGAACTCCTTGTCGATGTGGATCGGGTTGAAGTCCCCCGAGGCGCCGGCATAGCGGTGTGGCAGGAACCGGTCGGGCGTGACCTTCAGCTCCGGTATCGAGTCGCCCTCTTTCATCCTCCGTCGCCTCGCACGATGTTGGTCCAGGTGCCCCGCACCACCTCTTCGCCCTCCTGGTTGGCCGACACTGATTCGAACACGTAGAACCCCATGCCCATCTTCTCGTGGATGTCCTTCACCTCCACCGTGGTTCTGATCGTGTCGCCCGAGCACACGGGCTCGCCCCAGACGAACTCCTGCCCGCCGTGCACCAGGAGCGCGAAGTTGATCCCCACCTCCGGATCGAACATCGGCGGGGCGATCGCCCCGCCCGAGTAGACGACGGCGAACATCGGCGGGGCCGGCACGTCGCGAAAGCCGGCGGCCTTCGCGGCCTGCCGGTCGAAGTAGACCGGGTTGTCCTCCCCCACCGCCTGCGCATACTCGCGGATCTTCTCCCTGCCCACCTCGTACTCGTACGGAGGGTAGGTCTTGCCCTTTGCGGTCGTGTCCACCGGCACGGCGCGGCAGTGTATAGACCGGGGGCTCGCGCCCCCGGAGCCCCCCGCCGCTCTTGCCCTACGGCTCCGGTGGCGGGCCCGCGCGTCCCTGGGCGCCGGCCCTTCTCTGCGACCCGCGGCCCTCCGGGCCACGGTCGCCCAAAGCGCCGGCTCCGGTCTCCGCGCCCGCGCGCCTCGGCGCCTCCTGCATCCGGCGCGAAGCGCTACGTGGGCCCCTTGCGCATCCGGCGGGAAGCGCTACCTGGGCCCTTGCAATACTCAGCGACGGTGAGACGCCCCCTTTCGCGCCCGCGTGGCGCCGCCACGGCCGATGGCAGTTCCGCGGCCAACATCCGAGAGCTGCGGGAGGCACAGGTCGACGGCGACGAGGGCGGGAAGGTCCCCTCCGAACCGAGCATCTCCCCCGCGCGCCGCTCATCTGAGGAGCTTCTTCCGCTGGCTGTCGGCCTTGCCTGGGGCGCGGCCTTGATCCACGCCACCGCGATCCCGGAGCACATCGGCGAGTCGTGGCTCCACGGAGCCTTCTTCGCCCTCGCCGCGACACTCCAGCTCGTCTGGGGCGCGTGCGCCTATCGGAAGCCGGACCCGCGGGTCCTCAAGATCGGAGCGCGCGGCAGCCTCGCCCTCGTTGCCGCTTGGCTCCTCTCACGCACCGCGGGAGCGCCGGAGGCCCTGGACAGCTGGGAGAGGGAGCCCGTGGGGTTGCTCGACCTGCTCGCCACGCTCGACGAGCTCGCTCTGGCCGGCGTGGTCTGGCTGATGCTCAGCGCCCGCGCCCGGCTGACGACGAACCGGCTGCTGATGGCTTCGACGGTTGTAGGAGTCCTCCTGACGGCGACCGTGGTGGGGCCGATGCTGGCGAGCCACAGCCATTAGATGAAGCGGGGCTCCCGCCGCGAACCTCCGGGCCGCTCCCGCCGGAGATCGCAGCAAAGCCGGGCGGGGTCGTCTCCAAGCTGCCACACGCGCGGGTAGCGCGGTCATACCGGGTGGATGAGGGTGGTCGGCCAAGGGGGGGTGTGGTCTTTCGGTACGCGAGGAGTCAACAAATCAGCCACACCCCATGCGAGGACACTCCCCAAGGGGGGCGTGACCGCTCGCGGTGCCCAGCCGGGGCGCGAGCCCCCGGGAACATCAGTCGCTCAGGCTACTTCGCGCAAACCGCGCGCTTCCGCTAGCGACGCCAGCTTGCGGACGGCGTGCTCCTCGACCTGGCGTGTGCGCTCGCGGGTCAGGCCGAACATGCGGCCGACCTCGTCGAGGGTGCGGGGGTGCTCGCCGAATAGGCCGTAGCGCAGCTCGACGATGCGGCGCTCGCGGTAGGAGAGGTTCTCGAGCGCCTCGGCCAGGCGGCCACGGCTCATGGCCTCGGCGGCGGCCTCGAACGGCGACTCGGCGGTGGCGTCGGGGATGAGGTGGCCGAGCTCCGCGGCATCGTCCTCGCTTCCGCCGCCGACGGGCTTGTCGAGCGAGACCGGCGCCTGCGATGCCCGCAGGAGGAAAGCCGCCTCCTCCGGGTCGATGTCCACCTGCGCGGCGGCCATGATCTCCTCGATCGAGGGATCCCGGTCGCCGACCGACTCGAGCCGGCGCTGCGCTCCGTCGAGCTTCTGAAGGGTCTGGTTGATGTGTATCGGGATGCGGATGGTGCGCGACTTGTCGGCGATCGCCCGGGAGATCGCCTGGCGGATCCACCAGGTGGCGTACGTGGAGAACTTGAAGCCCTTGCGGTAGTCGAACTTCTCGACCGCCCGGACCAGGCCGATCGAGCCCTCCTGGATCAGCTCCATGAAGTCCAGGCCCTGATTGCGATACCGCTTGGCGATCGAGACCACCAGGCGCAGGTTGGCCTCGGTCATGCGCTCCTTGGCCGCGAGGTCGCCGCGCTCGATGCGCTGCGACAGCTCGACCTCCTCGGCAGGGGTCAGCAGCGGCCAGCGCCGCGACTCCGCCAGGAGCTGGTGGAGCGGGTCGACAGTGGTGTCGATGGCCTCGGTGGGCCGGAAATCGATGACGTCGGTCGCCGTCGCAATCCCTTTCTTTCTGCTCTTCTCTAGCGTCTTCAAGTCTCTAATCCGATTTCTACGGTCGGAATTTTACCAGGTTTCGTTGCGCATGCAATCACAACCCGGGCCCCTTCCCGTCCCTCAGAGGAACGCCCCTCTCGGGCGTTGGTTTCGAGGCACTAACACGCCGTAACAGACCGGCGGAGAAAGGTGCCGCGCGTGGGGTCGCGCTGCGGCCTGGGCCACAGCCTACAGGACTTTGTGCGTAGTTGCTACGAGCTTCGCAC
>DASZCV010000011.1:0-4365 GCA_035942755.1 Thermoleophilaceae bacterium | reverse complement strand
CCCTCGAAGCCGAGCGCGGGAAGCGCTCGCTCCACGACCTGTCCCTGCGGGTCGAGGATGCACCCCTTGGGGCGGCTCAGCACACGGACCTTCACCGCCCGGCTCCGCTGCGATCGAGCCAGTGCGAGAAGGGCTCCCCGGCGATCCGCTCGTATGCCTCGACATACAGCCCGCGCGTGCGATCGACCACCTTCGTCGGCAGCGGCGGCGCGGGCGGGGTCTTGTCCCACCCCGAGCTCGCGGCCCAGTCGCGCACGTACTGCTTGTCGAAGGAGGGCTGGGGCCGCCCCGGGGTGTACCCCTGCGCCGGCCAGAAGCGCGAGGAATCCGGGGTGAGCACCTCGTCGGCGAGCACCAGCGTGCCGTCGGGGCGGCGGCCGAACTCGAACTTGGTGTCGGCGAGGATGATGCCGCGCTCGCGTGCGTGCGCCGCACCGAACGAGTAGAGCTCGATCGACAGCCGCCGTACCTCATCGAGCAGGTCGCGATCACCGACGATCTCGGCGGCGCGGTCGAAGCTCACGTTCTCGTCGTGGTCACCCATCTCCGCCTTCGTGGCGGGGGTGAAGATGGGCTCGGGCAGGCGATCCGACTCCTGGAGTCCGTCGAGGAGAGGGATGCCGCACACCGTGCCCGTTGCCTGGTAGTCCTTCCAGCCGGACCCGGTGATGTAGCCCCGCACCACGCACTCCACCGGCAGCATCTCGAGACGCTCCACGAGCAGCCCGCGCCCGCGGCACTCCACCGGCATGTCCGTGTAGGAGACGAGGTGGTTGGGGCAGATCGCGCGGGTGCGGTCAAACCAGAACGTGGACAGCCCGGTGAGCACCCGTCCCTTGTCGGGGATGGCGGTGGGATGGACCACGTCGTAGGTGGATATCCGGTCAGAGGCCACCAGGAGCAGGCGATCCTCGCTCACGGCGTAGATGTCCCGGACCTTGCCCCGGGCGAGCAGATCCATGCTTTCGAGCGCGCCAGTCTCACTCATCCTGCTGAATCTAACAAGCGACCCCGTCGCTCAGGCACCCGCGCGGCGCGCGAATTCCCGCTCAGTCCGGGAGGTCCTCGAGCCGCCCCACGATCTCCCGGGAGTGGCGCACGAACGCGCGCGGGTCGAAGATCGCGTCCAGGTCGAGCTCCGGGGCGGCGTCTGCCAGCAGCTCGCGAAAGGGCGTGCGCTCCTGCCACGCGCGCTGCGCCCTCTCCTGCACGATCCGGTAGGCCTCGTCGCGCGGGCGGCCCGACTCCACCAGCGCGAGCAGGGCACGCTGGGAGAAGAGCGCACCGTGGGTGGCCTCGATGTTCTCCCTCATCCGGTCGACGTGGACCGTCATGCCGTCCACCACGCGGATCGCCAGATGCTGGGCGTAGTCGAGCAGGATGGTGGCGTCCGCCAGCGCCACCCGCTCGACCGATGAGTGCGAGATGTCGCGCTCGTGCCACAGCGCCACATCCTCCAGCCCGGCCTGGGTATAGCCCCGCAGCAGGCGGGCGATCCCGGTGATCCGCTCGCTCACGATCGGGTTTCTCTTGTGTGGCATCGCCGACGAGCCCTTCTGCCCGGAGCGGAAGGGCTCCTCGACCTCGCGCACCTCGGTGCGCTGGAGGTGGCGGACCTCCGTGGCAAGGCGCTCGAGGCCCGCGCCGGCAAGCGCAACGGCTCCGAGCAGCTCCGCGTGGCGGTCGCGCGGCACGACCTGGGTCGACACCTCCTCCCGGGCGAGCCCGAGCCGGCTCAGCACCGCCGCCTCCAGATCGGGCCCGTTGGCCGCATAGGTGCCGACCGCTCCCGAAAGCGCACCCACCGCTGCGCCGCGGCCGGCCCTCTCGAGGCGCTCCAGGTTGCGCTGGGCCTCGAAGGCGAACCCCGAGAGCTTCACCCCGAAGGTGGTGGGCTCGGCGTGCACGCCGTGCGTGCGACCCACGCACAGGGTGCTCTCGTGCTCGCGCGCGCGCCGCACCAGGGCGTCGCGGAAGGAGCGGGCGCCTTGCGCCAGCAGCCGGCCGGCCTGGCTCAACTGCAGGCCAAGCGCCGTGTCGAGCACGTCGGAGGAGGTCAGGCCATGGTGCACCCAGCGGCCCGCCTCTCCTATCGAGCCCGCCACCACGTCCACGAAGGCGGCCACATCGTGGTCCGTTACCTGCTCGCGCTCGGCCACCGCCTCGACCGTGAAGGACGCCCGCTCCCGGATCGCGGCGGCGTCCTCGGGGGGAATCACGCCCCGCTCGGCCAGGGCGTCGGTCGCCGCGAGCTCCACCCGGAGCCAGGTCTCGAGCTTGCGCTGCTCGGACCAGATCGCCCCCATCTCCGGGCGCGTGTAACGGGAGATCAAGCGGGCACCTAGGCGTCGAGGATCTTCGCGGCCAGCACCGCCGCGTTGCGGGCGCCGTCCACCCCGACACACCCCACCGGCACGCCGGGAGGCATCTGGGCGATCGCCAGCAGCGCGTCGAGGCCGCCGGCGATCGACGTGCTCGAGGTCAGGGGGACCCCGATCACGGGAAGGTCCGTGTGCGCAGCCACCACCCCCGGCAGGGCCGCCGCGAGGCCCGCACCCGCGATGATCACCCGCAGGCCCCGCCCTCGCGCGTTCCTGGCGTACTCGGTGACCACGTCGGGATCCCGGTGGGCGCTCATCACGCGCACCTCGCTCAGGATCGAGCGGTCGTCGAGCTCCTTCTTGGCCTTCTCCATCACGGCCATGTCGCTCTTCGACCCCATCACGATCCCCACGCGCGGGGCGTCCACCTCCAGCTCGTCGAACTGGTGCTCGACCTGGGTCTCCACCTCGGGCGTTGCCAGCGGTACCGGAGCCTCGGGTGTTGCCGGAACGTCTCTCTCCTCCATCACACCTCCACGCGATCGACCGCTCGGGCCGCGATGTCCCGGCGCATTTGCTTTCCGTCGAATTGAATACGGTCGGCGGCCGCGTATGCCCTGTCCCTGGCCTCGCCGGGCGTGGCTCCGATCCCGGTCACGTTGAGCACGCGGCCCCCGGCCGTGACGAAGTGGCCGTTCTCCTCCGCCGTGCCGCCGTGCAGCACTTCGACCTCGAGCGAGTCGATCGAGCGCAGCCCGCGGATCTCATCGCCGCTCGAGGCGGACTCCGGGTATCCGCGCGAGGCCAGCACGACGGTCACGGCCCACTCGGCCGACCACTCGATTCGGGCGCCGCCCAGGCCACCCGGCCGCGTGGACCGCTCGAGCAGCTCGAGCAGGTCCGAGCGCAGCCGCGGGAGCACCGCCTGCGTCTCCGGGTCGCCGAAGCGGCAGTTGTACTCCAGCACCTTTGGTCCCGCCGGAGTCATCATCAGGCCGGCGTAGAGGACGCCGTGGAAGGGCGTGCCGCGCCTGCGCAGCTCATCGACGATCGGCTGATGTACGACGCGCGCGAGGGCCTCCGCGTGGTCCGCTGAGATTCCCGGCACGGGCGAGTAGCTCCCCATGCCGCCCGTGTTCGGCCCTTCGTCGCCGTCGAAGATGCGCTTGTAGTCCCGCGCCGGGGCCATGGGAAGCGCGCGCTCGCCGTCGCAGAGCGCCAGCAGCGAGAGCTCGTCGCCCTCGAGGAACTCCTCCAGCACGACCTCGGTGTCCCCGAAGCGCCGCTCCGTGAAGAACTCCTCCACCGCCGCCCGGGCCGCCTGCTCGTCGGTCGCGATGGTCACGCCCTTGCCGGCCGCGAGCGCGTCGGCCTTGAGCACCGCGGGATACGAGGCGCAGGCGATCGCGTCGAGCGCCTCGCGGCGCGAACGCAGCACCGTGTGGGCGGCGGTCGGCACACCGAGCGCGCGCATCAGCTCCTTCGCGTAGCGCTTCGAGCCCTCGATCCGAGCGGCCTCGGCCGAAGGGCCGAACGTCGGCACGCCCTCCTCGGCCAGCACGTCGACTAGCCCGGCCACCAACGGAGCCTCAGGTCCTACCACGACCAGGTCGGCCTGTCGGTCGCGCGCGGTCCGAAGGATTCCCTCCAGGTCGTCGACGCCCACCTCGTGGCACTCGACCCTGTCGCGCGCGATGCCGGCGTTTCCAGGCGCGCAGATGACCTCCGGCTTCTGGCGACTGCGCAGGAGGGAGCGCACGAGCGCGTGCTCGCGGCCGCCCGCGCCGATCACGAGTACGCGCGGCACGTCTCCTCAGAGGGCAGCGATGAAGTCGTCCACCGGAATCGCGACGAGGGACTCGTAGCGCGCCGTCCCGCGCGAGCCGAGCTCGAGCGAGACACGCGCCATCGTGACCTCGTCGGGCGCCTCCACCACGTTGACGAAGTCGTACCGCCCGAGCACGGCCCACTGAGCCTTGACGCGCGCGCCCAACTGCTCGATCTCCCGTTTCACCTCGCGGATCCGCTCCGGGTTGTTCTTGAT
>DASZCV010000010.1:0-2250 GCA_035942755.1 Thermoleophilaceae bacterium | reverse complement strand
GCTCACCTCGATAGGGGTGCCCGTGGTGGGCGGCAACGTGTCGCTCTACAACGAGTCGGGCGGTGGGCCGATCTCCCCGACGCCCGTGATCGGCATGGTGGGCCGGCTCCCCGACGTCGGCAGCGTGCCCCAGCTGGGATTCGCCGAGGAGGGTCACGAGATCGCGCTGGTGTCGCCACGCGGGTTCCAGCCCTCGCTTGCCGGGTCCGAGCTGGCCAAGCTGCACGGGGCAGAGCTTCCGCAGGAGCTCACGGAGATCGACGTCGGGGCGGTCTGGGAGTGCATCGAGGCGGTACGCGGCGCCGCCCGCGGTGGCACGCTCGCGAGCATCCACGACGTAGCCGAGGGCGGCCTCGCGGTGGCGCTCGCGGAATGCTGCCTCGCCGGCGGGATCGGGGCCTCGGTGGCGACCCCCGAGGAGGCAGATCGCCTCACCGGGCTCTTCGGCGAGGGCGTCGGGCGCTTTGTGGTGTCGGGTCCGCCCGAGGCCGTGTCGAGCCTCGGGGGGCTCGCCATGCCGATCGGAACGGTGGGCGGGCGGTCGCTGTCGCTCGAGGGCGGACCGGACTGGCCGATCGAGGACTTGAGGACCGCTTCGGACGCGCTGAGCGCGGCGTTCGGCTGAGCCCCGGCGCGCGCGACCGATGCCCCCTGACGGCGCCGTTCTCGCTGGTACGCTGGGTGTGGGCGCATGAGCCACCACCTGGACCACCGCGACGGACCGCGCGACGAATGTGGAGTCTTCGGTGTTTACGCGCCGGAGTCCGACGTCGCGAGGCTCGCGTACTTCGCGCTGTACGCGCTGCAGCACCGCGGGCAGGAGTCCGCGGGGATAGCCGCATGTGACGGCGGTCACATCATGATCGAGCGCGACCTCGGGCTCGTGTCCCAGGTCTTCGACGAGCGCAACCTCAGGGCGCTGGCCGGGTCGATGGCGATCGGGCACGTGCGCTACTCCACCACCGGGTCCTCCGCCTGGGAGAACGCCCAGCCGGTCTGGCGCCCGGACCGCCACCAGGTGGCGCTCGCGCACAACGGCAACCTCATCAACGCGTACAAGCTCCGCGAGGAGCTGACCGAGCGCGGCGTGTCGTTCCGGTCGACGTCGGACTCGGAGATCATCGCCGCGCTGCTCTCGACCCACGAGGCGGACACGATCGAGGAAGCGGTTGCCGACGTGATGCCGCGGCTCGAGGGAGCATTCTCCACCGTGGTGATGACCGAGCACTCGGTGGTCGCGTTCCGCGACGGCGCGGGCCTGCGCCCGCTCTCGCTGGGGCGCATCGGCGAGCGCTACTGCGTGGCCTCGGAGAGCTGTGCGTTCGACATCATCAACGCCGAGCTGCTGCGCGAGATCGGCCCCGGGGAGATGGTCTCGCTCGGCGAGCGGGGAATCGAGACGCGGCAGGTGGTGGACTCCCCGCGCAAGGCGTTCTGCGTCTTCGAGCACATCTACTTCGCGCGGCCGGACTCGATCCTCGAGGGCAACCGCACCCAGGTCTCGCGCCGGAAGATGGGCGAGATCCTGTGGCGCGAGGCGCCGGTGGACGCCGACGTGGTGATCGCGGTGCCCGACTCCGGCAACCCGTCCGCCGCGGGCTACTCCAAGGCCTCTGGCATCCCGCGCGACGACGGCTTGATCAAGAACCGTTACGTGGCGCGCACGTTCATCCAGCCGGGCCAGGAGCTGCGCAAGCACGGGTTGCGGATGAAGTTCAACCCGCTGCGCGAGGTGGTGGAGGGCAAGCGCCTTGTGGTGGTGGACGACTCGATCGTGCGCGGCAACACCACCCGCCAGATCGTGGGAATTCTCCGCGAGGCGGGTGCGCTCGAGGTTCACATGCGCATCTCGGCGCCGCCGATCCGACACCCCTGCCACTACGGGGTCGACATGTCCACCCGCGAGGAGATGATCGCGCACGAGCGCACCGTCGACGAGATCGCGGTCGAGCTGGGCTGCGACTCGCTGGCCTACCTCTCGCTCGACGGCGTCTACGAGGCCGTCCGTGGCGATCGCGGGCGCCACTGCGACGCGTGCTTCAGCGGCCGCTACCCGCTCGAGGGCACCGACGCGGCGAACGGCAAGTTCGCGCTCGAGCTCCCGCTCGTGCGGGCGTAACGGCGCCTATTCGCCTGGGGCTTTGCCCCAGCGCGGCATCGAAGAGCCCTCGCCGAGGCTGACCTTGCGCTCCGCACGGTCGGAGCGACCGAGCTTCGTCGGATAGGGCGGCGTCTTCCACGGGTGCGGGC
>DASZCV010000009.1:0-3727 GCA_035942755.1 Thermoleophilaceae bacterium | reverse complement strand
TGACCATGTCGTCCTTGCGGATTTTCATGAGGGCTTTTTCATGGATGCCGAATGCTTTGCAACCGGGGAAGGATTTGGCATGGATGCCGAATGCTTCGCAACCATTTCTAGAGCACCTCCGGCGCGAGTGAGACGATCTTCATGAAATTGCGGTCGCGCAGCTCGCGAGCCACCGGGCCGAAGATGCGCGTTCCGCGCGGGTTGTTGGCCTGGTCGATCAGCACGGCGGCGTTCTCGTCGAAGGCGATGTAGGTGCCGTCGTCCCGGCCGAACTCCTTGCGGGTGCGCACCACCACGGCCTTGACGACCTCACCCTTCTTGACCGAGCCGCGGGGGATGGACTGCTTGACGGTCGCGGTGATCACGTCACCGACGCCGGCGTAGCGGCGGCGCGAGCCACCGGCCACACGGATGCAGAGGATCTCGCGGGCGCCGGTGTTGTCGGCCACCCGGAGGCGTGTCTCTTGCTGGATCACCTATCTCGCCCTCTCCAGGATCTCGATCAGGCGCCAGCGCTTCGTAGCGCTCAGTGGACGGCTCTCGACCACGCGGACGGTATCGCCCGTGCCGGCCTCGTTACGCTCGTCGTGTGCGTGAAGCTTGGTGGAG
The DNA here is from genome assembly GCA_035942755.1 of Thermoleophilaceae bacterium. Lineage (GTDB taxonomy): Bacteria > Actinomycetota > Thermoleophilia > Solirubrobacterales > Thermoleophilaceae > JAAYBF01. The sequence continues at coordinate 3,118 of DASZCV010000009.1, read as the reverse complement.
GTCCGCACGATCTTTCCGTAGGTGCGGTGCTGGCGGGCCTGATCGATCTGCACCACGATCGTCTTGTCGGCCTTGTCGGAGACCACGATGCCCTGCCGCACCCGCGGGCTTCCGGTTCCCCGCCGCTCGGCGGGCGGCGTGCCCTCGCGCGGTCCTTCGGCACGGCGCTTCTCGCGGCTCTTCGTGCGCCAGCGGCGCCGCTCGGCGGCGTTGGCGCTGCGCTTTGCGGCACGCTCGGCCAGCCGCTCCTCCAAGGTCTTGGGCTTGCCGGCCTCGCCGGAATGCGCCGATCGCGCCTGGCGGCGCCGCTCCTTGGGCGGCAGAGCGGGCCCAGCCTCGGCATCACTGGTAGCCGGGGCTGATGCGCCCGGGGGCTGCTCCTCCGGGGCCTCCGCGGCCGGAGTCTCATCGGTCGTCTCGTTCGTCTCCTCTTCAGTCATCTCTCTGCTTCCTGAGCTCCGCTTCCACGTCCAGGCCACGCTGACGGGCGATGGTCAGACCACGAGCCAGATCCCTCTTGGCGCCCTTCATGGCCCCCGTATTCTCGAGCTGTCCAGTCGCGTGCTGGAAGCGCAGGTTGAAAAGCTCCTGGCGCGACCGGTCGACGAACTCGATCAACTGCGGGTCATCGAGATTATGGACCTCGACGGCTTTCACTGCTGCCCGGCCCCTTCCCGCAGCACGAACTTGGTCTTCACCGGCAGCTTGTGGCCCGCCAGGCGCATGGCCTCACGGGCAAGCGCCTCGTCCACGCCAGACAGCTCGAAGACCACCCGACCGGGCTTGACGACCGCCACCCAGCCCTCGGGGGATCCCTTGCCGGAGCCCATCCGGGTCTCAGCCGGCTTCTGGGTGACCGGCTTGTCCGGGAAGATGTTGATCCAGCCCTTGCCGCCGCGCTTGATCTTGCGGGTCATGGCGATACGAGCGGCCTCGATCTGCCTGTTGGTGATCCAGCCGCGCTCGACCGCCTTGAGGCCGTACTCCCCGAACTCGACCCGGGTGCCGCCTCGCGAGAGTCCCGGCATGCGGCCGCGATGCTGCTTGCGGTGCTTGACGCGCTTGGGCGCCAGCATCAGCCTGTGCCTCCTTGTGGGGTGCGACCCCTCCCCCCGCCACGCGAGCCGCCGGGCGCACCGCCACGTCCACCCGGGGCACCGCCACGTCCGCCGGGGCCGCCCGGACCGGCGCCGCGACGACCGCCCGGGCCGCCCGAGCCTCCTTGACGGCCGCCCGGACCGCTCCCACGTCCCGCGCTGGCGTGCTGCGGCGCCTCGAGCTCGGTGAGGTCCTGGGCAAAGCCCTTCGGCATGATCTCGCCCTTGTTGATCCAGACCTTCACGCCGATGCGGCCAAAGGTGGTCTTTGCCTCGAAGAAGCCGTAGTCGATGTCGGCTCGGATCGTGTGCAGCGGTACCCGCCCGTCGGAGTAGCCCTCGGTACGCGCCATCTCGGCACCGCCGAGCCGGCCGGAGACCTGCACCCGCACACCCTTGGCTCCTGAGCGCATGGCGGAGGTGAGCGAGCGCTTCATCGCCCTGCGGAAGGCAACCCGGTTCTGGAGCTGCTCCGCGATCGACTGGGCCACGAGCTTGGCGTCGAGCTCGGGCCGCTTGATCTCGAGGATGTTCACCTTCACGGCCTTGCCGGTCATCTTGTGGAGCTCCTTGCGCAGAGCGTCCACCTCACTGCCGGACTTGCCGATCACGATGCCCGGCCTGGCAGTGTGGATGTTGACCTCGACCTCGCTCTTGTTCTTGCGGATCGTGATGTCCGACAGGCCGGCATGCGCGAGCTTGTTCTCTATGTGCCCCCGGACGTGGATGTCCTCCAGGAGGTAGTCGGAGAACTCCTTCTCGGAGAACCACGTGGACTTCCAGTCGTGGATGTAGCCGACCCGCATCGACTCGGGATGGACCTTCTGACCCATTACGCAGCCCTCCGAGAGGAATGCGAAGCATTCGGCATCCCTGCCGAATCGTGGGAGAGGAATGCGAAGCATTCGGCATCCCTGCCGAATCCTTCCGCGGGGGGAACTTTCTGGCCCATGGCTACTTCTCCTCTGTTGTCAAGGTGAGCGTCATGTGGCTAGTGCGCTTGTGGTTCGGCGTCGCGCGCCCGAGGGCGCGCGGACGGAAGCGCTTGATGGTTGGCCCCTCATCCACGAACGCCCGGTCGATCTTCAGATCGTCCGGATCGAGCTCGAAGTTGTTCTCTGCGTTGGCGATAGCGGACTCGAGCAGCTTGGAGATGTCGGTGGCGGCCGCGCGTGGGGTGTGGCGAAGGATCGCGCGGGCGTCGTCCACTCGCTTGCCGCGGATGTGGTCCATCACGAGTCGGGCCTTTCGCGGCGCGCTGCGGACGTACCTGGCCTTGGCGCGGACCTGGATGGCGCCGTCGCTCTCCCGGCGCGGCGCGGGACGTGCCGGCTCCTTGCGGGTGGTCGTCTCCGCGGCCCCGCGGCGGCGCTTGGGCTTCGAGGCCTCCTTGGCCTTTGCCTTTGCCTCTGCCTCGTCATCCGCCTTGTCATCTCCGCCCTCGGCCTCATCGGCCTTGGCGGCCGCCTTGGCCTTTGTGGGCGCCTTCGACCTCGACGCCTTCGGAGCGGCCTCGGGATCGTCGCCTGCCTCGCCAGCACCCTCAGTCTGGTCGGCCTCGGGATCGTCGCCTGCCCCGCTCGCAGTCTGGTCCCCCTCGCCTTCGGTCGGGGCATCGCCCGCCGCGGCGGCCTCCTTCGCTTCTGCATCCGGGTCCTCGCTCGAGGCGACCTCCGCCTTCTCCGGATCATCCTTGCGCTTCTTCGCTCTCTTGGGGATCGGCATGCCTACCTCATCCTGACCTTGTCGCTACCTGCATGACCGCGGAACATGCGGGTCGGGGCGAACTCGCCGAGCTTGTGCCCGACCATCGACTCCGAGACGAAGACCGGCACGTGCTTGCGGCCGTCGTGGACGGCGATCGTGTGGCCCACCATCTCGGGAAAGATCGTCGAGGTACGCGACCACGTCTTCAGCATCTGCTTGTCGCCCGACTCGTTCATGGCAACTACGCGCGCCATCAGACTCTCCTCTACCCACGGGCCCTTCTTGGAAGATCTGCTCATCGGCCACCCTTCTTG
>DASZCV010000008.1:0-2530 GCA_035942755.1 Thermoleophilaceae bacterium | reverse complement strand
GAGGAAAACCGACCACCGCTCGAGGTAGAGGAAGTCGAGGCGCACGAGCTCGTCGAAGTCGAGCTCGGAGCGGCCCGACACCTGCCACAGGCCGGTCAGGCCGGGCAGCACGAGGTAGCGCTTGCGATGCCACTCCTGGAGCCGGTCGTAGTCGCGCTGGGGAAGCGGCCGGGGCCCGACGAGAGACATCTCGCCGCGCAGCAAGTTGAAGAGCTGCGGCAGCTCATCGAGCGACCAGCGCCGCAGGAAGGCGCCCACGCGCGTGATGCGCGGGTCCGCACGGATCTTGAAGATCGCCCCGCCCATCTCGTTGACGTGCTCGAGCTCCTCTTGCATGGCCTCCGCCCCGGGGCGCATCGTGCGGAACTTGAGGCAGGCAAACGGCCGCCCTCCCATGCCTGGGCGCATCGAGTGGAACAGCATCGGCCCGCGCGAGTCGAGCTTGATCGCCAGCGCGATGGCCAGCAGCACGGGCGAGAGCACCAGTAGCAGCAAGGCCGCAACAACGATGTCGAAGGCGCGCTTGATCACGAAGTCGATCCCCTCGAAGACCGGCGGCTTCAGCTCGAACAGCGGCAATGACTGGCCGGGCACGAACTCCACCCGGTCCATCAGGATCTCCATCGTGGACGGCGCAACGCGCACGCGGATCCCCCGCCGGTGACAGCGGTCCACCAGCTCGACCGCCTGTTCCTGGGGGAATGCGGGGTCGGCGATCAGCACCTCGTCGACCGCGTCGAAGTGGCGCTCCAGTGCCTCCAGCGAGCCGAAGTCACGCAGCCCGTCGCTCCCGCGGGGCGTGAGCGACACGTACCCGAAGGCCTCCACCTGAGCGCTGTCCTTGAGGGCGTGGGCCACCGCGTCGATGTGAGCGCCCGATCCTACGAGCACCGCCCGCCGGCGGAAGCCCGCCGCGCGCAGTGCGGCTCCGCTCACCTTCTCGAAGATCCATCGAAGCGAAGAGATGTAGACGAGCGCGAAGAAGAGCGAGCCGTAGAAGATGTAGTAGGACTGGAACTCGGCGCCCTCGATGACCGCGTAGACCGCGATCACCACCGTCACCTGGAAGAGCGAGGAGATCACCGTGGCCAGGCCGGCCCGCTGCGCCCGCTCGCGATAGAGGCCCGAGCGCGCGAACAGCAGCAGCATCACCAGGCACGCGAGCGCCGCCACGTCCTTGGTCTGCCCGAATGTGCGGTCGAGGACCTCGGGCGAGACCACGAGCGTCTTGATGGCCAGGGCCGTCCAGATGGCCATGAACATGCCGACCACGTCCAGGGTCGCGAGCGCGATGACCCGGGACGCGCCCCGCAACGTCTCGACGCGCAGGATGCTGCGCAGGAGCGGGATGGTTCCGGCGCGGACGTCGCGGTTGGGGAGGTCCGCCGGCGCCGCCGGCTTTACCTCCTGGAGCTGTCTTGCCAGACCGTCGTCCATGGTGTGCGTCACCCGCACGGCGTACGCGCGTCTGCCCCCCCAACCGCCAAACCGGGCCAATGTAGCGCGCTTGGCCGGACAGGAGGACCGCCGGCCGCCCGGAGCCGTGGCGGTGGAGGGGGGCGAAATTCCGCGTCGGGCGCCTCCTCAGGGTGACATCCGCCCCTCCGCGCAACGAAAACTCCGCTCCTTGCGAGCTTCCGCAGGGCGCAGGAGAACGGTGAGCGAGATCATCGATACGAGGCAGCAGGTGCAGGCACACACCGGAAAGAGCGGGGCCGGGCAAGGGGGGCCGAACCCTGAGGCGATCAGCCTGCTCGAGCGCTTCGGAGCCCAGATGCTCGCCACCGCGCGCCGCTACTCGGCGAGCCCCCACGACGCGGAGGACGCCTATCAGCGCGCCACGGAGATCTTGCTGACGCACCGGCCGACCGGCACCGAGGAGGAGCTGTGCAGGTGGCTGCGTACCACTACGAAGCATGAGGCACTCGCCATCAACCGCCATCGCGCGCGCGTGGTGCCCACCGGAGAGTCCGCCAGCGTGCCGCAACCCTCCGGCGGCTCGCCGGATGCCTACGACCATGCGGAGCGCTTCGAGCGCCTGCACCACGGAGCGCAGGCGCTCGGGCGCCTCAAGCCCCAAGAGATGCGCTGCCTGCTGTTGAAGGCGGAGGGATACAGCTACGTGGAGATCTGCGGGATCACAGGATTCACCTACACGAAGGTGAACCGTCCAAAAGAACCCGACGAAGTCGGGCGAGCCTCCTCAAAACTCTTCGCACCGGCCCTCTGAGTGGTCACCGGGCATCCTTGTCGTCGAGCGGAGCGATGACCAAGCCAGCGTAGTACGCGTTGCGGACCGTTAGCCCGGCGAGAGCGCGCAGTCACGTTCGCCGTGCGCTAGCGCCTTGCCCTTCCGTCTGCGTCGCCCGGGCCGAGGCGCGAACTGGCGTCTTGGCGGCGCCGTCGCGGCTCCCCCTTTTGCACAAAGGGAGCACTTTGACGCGCGCGCCTTATTGCTTTGCGCCGGAAGCGATCGCCAGCCCGATCATGCGCTCGCTACTGCTCTTTGCTAACGCTGCTGGCCTCAATC
>DASZCV010000007.1:0-3672 GCA_035942755.1 Thermoleophilaceae bacterium | reverse complement strand
GCCGGTCTCGAGCATGTGCTGCGACCGCGCGCCCGCGACGTCGGCGATGGCGGTGGCCTGGGGCACGCCGACGCCGAGCACGCCGCGCGTGGTGCACGCGGCGCCGGGGCCCACGCCCACGAGGACGGCCTGCGCTCCGGTTCGCATCAGGTGAAGACCCCCGGGGTATGACGCACAGCCACCGATCACGACGGGCACCGCCACCTCCCGTGTGAACTCCTTGAGGTTGAGCGGTGGCCGCGACTCGTCGGTGGAGACGTGCTCCGCGGATATCACCGTGCCCTGGATCACGAGGATGTCAAGCCCGGCCTCGATCGCCACCTCGTAGTGGGTGCGCACGCGCTGTGGGGTCAGCGACGCGGCGCAGACCACGCCGTGCTGCTTGATCTCGGCGATGCGCTGGGCGATCAGCTCCGGCTTGATCGGCTCCCGATAGATGCGCTGCATCTCGGCCGTGGCGCGCTCCTTCTCGAAGCCCGCGATCCGCTTCAGCTGCTGCTCCGCGTCCTCGTAGCGGCAGAAGATGCCTTCCAGGTTGAGCACGGCGAGGCCGCCGAGCTTTCCGATGATGCCCGCCGTGCGGGGGGAGACCACGCCATCCATCGCCGAGGCGAGCAGCGGAAGGTCGAAGAGGTAGTCGCCGAGCTTCCAGGTGATGTCGATGTCATCGGGGTCGCGCGTACGACGTGAGGGCACGATCGCGATGTCGTCGAAGCCGTAGCCGCGACGGCCCTTCTTGCCCCGCCCGATCTCTACTTCCATGGTGGCATCCTAGGTTCGGCGGCGGACGAAAACGGACCTTAGCAGCGCCGTTCCGCGGGTCCGCGAGCGTGTTACCACGGAGTTTGCGGCATAGATAGCTTGCCGGGGCGGGAAGGTGTGCGCCGTTGAATTGTCTGGCAGTAGGGATGCCAGATATCTCGAAGTCACCTCCGCAACGGCAGGGCCGGCTCCTCCTGGCAGCTGACCTCCCCCATGAGTCGCTCTACCTCGCGCGGATCGAGCACGCCCGCGCCGAAGTACTGCGTGGACTCCGCCCCGCAGGCCACGCCGAAGCGAAGGCAGTCCTCCTCCACCCGGCCGGCGTAGCGGGCAGCGACGTAGCCGGCCAGGAACGCATCGCCGGACCCGATCGAGGACACCGGCTCGAGAGGTTCGAGGGTGGCGCGGAGCAGGCGGCGCGGATGAGCCTGGTCTCCCGCCTCGCCCACGAGCGCGAGACAGCCGTCGGGGAGGGTCATGATCGCCTCCGCGGCCCCCATCTCGGCGATCTCCCGCAGGGCCGTGCGGCGATCCTCGTCGTCAGCGAACTCGTGACCCACGAGCTCCTCGGCCTCCCGCTCGTTCGGGGTGACCACGCCCGGAGCCGCCCAGGTCGCGAGTCGGAGCGGCTCGCCCTCGGAGTCGAGCACGGTGGTCACGCCCAGGCGGTGCAGCTCCTTGATGAGCTCGGAGTAGAGGTCGGAGTCGACCCCGCGCGGGAGGCTGCCGGAGAAGACGCATATGGCGGCGCCCTTGGCGAGGTAGAGCAGCTTGTCCACGAAGAGCTGGAGCTCCGTCTGTGTTACCTCGGGCCCGCGCTCATTGATCTCCGTCTGCTCTCCGGAGGTCGGGTCCACGACCGCGGTGGACATGCGCGACTCCTCCCGGATGCGAACGAAGTCGTTGAGGATCGCCTCCTCTGTCAGCTGCTCGATGATGCGGGTGCCGGTGGGCCCGCCCGCCACACCGGTGGCGATCACGGGCTGCCCGAGCGCTTTGAGCGCCCGGGCCACGTTCACCCCCTTGCCCCCGGCCATCGAGGTCTGCTCGACGGCGCGGTGGCGTCTGCCGAGGCGGAAGCTGGGCACCGCGAGCGTCTTGTCGATTGCGGCGTTGAGGGTAACGGTGATGATCATGTCGTCGGTGGGGGGCCGTCAACCGTCGCTTCTGCCCGTGCCCGCGCCCGGCGTCTATCCGCACGGTCACGTGCGCGCTGCCGCCTGCGGAGGAGGTTAGCCGTCAATGTGACAACGGACACGATGACCACCACGAGCAGGAGCGTCAAGGGCAATCCCAGATCGTGTACGACCACGCGCAACGGCCCTGCGCCCTGCACCTCCGCGGCGGTCACGAGCGGCACCCGCCGCACCACCCGCCCTCCGCGCAGGACCGAGACCCGGCCGACGCGGGTACCGGCCGCAAGCTCGCCATGGAGCACCGCGGGCGCATCCACGCGGGTGGCGGTCCGCTCACCACGCCGCAGGAGGACGGATACGTCCCTCGAGGGCACGAGCTCGGCACGCTCGTCACGGTGGGCCACCGCGGTCCTGGTCACCACGCGGCGGGAGCTGAGCGCCTTCACCATGCGAAACTGCGCCAGCCCATGGCGAAGGAGCGCGAGGGTGTCGGCGTCGCGCGACCGTTCGCCGGGCTCTCCGAGCACAACGCTGATCACCTTGGCCCCCAGCCGGTTGCCGGCCGCGCCCACGAGCACATATCCGGCGCTGCGGGTGTGGCCCGTCTTCACCCCGTCGACGAACGGGTAGCGCGCTATGAGATCGTTGCGGTTGTCGACGATCCGGCGCCGCGCGCCTGACTCGAGCACCGCCGAAGCCTGGTCCACCGCCTTCGCGAACCACCGGTTTCGCAGCAGCCGGCGGGTGAGAGCCGCGAGGTCGCGGGCGGTGGAGTGGTTGAGGGGGTCGTCGAGCCCGATCGGGTTCGCGTAGCTCGTGCCGTTCAGGCCCAGCTCGCGGGCCCGCTCGTTCATCTCTCGCACGAAGGCGGCCTCCGAGCCCGCCACCCCGGCGGCGAGCGTGACGGCGGCGTCGTTGGCGCTCTCGAGCAGCAGGCCCTCGAGCAGGTCCTCGACCCGCATGCGCTCCCCGTCCCTGAGATTGATCTTCGACTCCACCGGCAGCGGCCGGTAGCCGGTGGCCGTGAACACGTCCGCCGGACGGGCCCGTTCGAGGACCAGGAGAGCCGTCATCAGCTTGGTGGTACTCGCGATCGCGCGGCGGGTGTCCGCGGCCTTGCGGAGGATCACGGAGCCGTCTCGAGCGTCCACGAGGATCGCGGAGGCCGCCTGCCGGAGATCCGGTGCGGTCCGGTCCTGCCCCGCTGCGGAGACCGGGATCGCCATGGCCAGCGCAAGCGCGGCCATCGTCGCGAGCGGGACTCGCCTCACTTGGGGGGCAGCTTGATCTTCTGCCCCGCGACGAGCGCCTGGGGATCAAGCGAGGGGTTGAGCTGCTGCAGGATGTCCACGTCGGTGCCGGTCTTCTCCCCGATGCGGCCAAGGGTGTCACCGGGCTTGACGGTGTAGTGCGTGGGGGGCGGGCGCCGCTCCCTGGCGCGCTCGGTGGCGGCGGCGGTGGTGGTTCGCTTGCCGCGGGTGCTCTGCCCTCCCTCCGAGCTGTCGCCCGCCCTCCCGGAGCTGAGCACGATCAGGGCGACGGCGAGCGCAAAGGCCACCAGCGCCACGGGCGCTAGGAGGCGTGCTTGGCTAGAGGTGCGGTCGGGGGGCATGTCTGCCGGCTCTTGGCCGACCAGGATAGTCGGGTACCGCTCGGGCTAGATGTTCCACGTATCCGCCCGAAGCTCCTCCGCAGCGGCGGCCGCGGCGGCCTCCGGGCCGCCCCCGCGCTCGCGGTGGGCGTTCACGATCGACCGGGACGCGGTAACCAGCCC
>DASZCV010000006.1:0-28002 GCA_035942755.1 Thermoleophilaceae bacterium | reverse complement strand
GGGAAGTGGGTCACGATCTACACCAATCCCGGACACATGTTCATGATGGTCGCGGGCCTGCGGTTCGACACCAGCGGCCGCGGTCGCGCCGGCACCCGCTGGCAGGAGGCCGCGCGCAGCACGAACGGGCTGGTTGCCCGGCATCACCCCGGGCTCTAGCCCGCCACCTCGCGACTCCTGTAGTTGAGTCGCCGCTACAGGATTCCCGCCACACGCGGGGAAAAGGTCCCCAACTGCTACCTTCGGCTCACCCTTGGACGATCAGCCCACAAGACGCCTCGATCCCGCCAGGGACCCCAGGCCCCCCGAGGACGACTCGGTCTACCTACGCCGCCGACTGGTGGCTGCCCTCGCCGCCGCGGTATTCCTCATCGTCGTGATCGCAGTAGTGGCCGGCGGTGGAGACGACGAGAACTCGGAGGAGCCCGACGCCGGGGTCACCACGCCGCGGCTCGACAACACCGACGACCCCGACACGGAGACCACCACCACCGAAGAGACCGACACGCAGACCACGCCCGCGCCGACGGCTCCGCCCGCGGGCGGGGGCGGTGGCGCGAGTGCCGGCGGTGGCGCAAGCCCCGGGGGCGGCACCGGAGGCACCGGTGGCAGCACGGGCGGAGGTGCAAACGCGCCGGCCCAGACTCCCGCGCCCCGCGCGCCGGCACAACCGCCGCCGGCATCGGGCGGCGGCGGCGCTGTGGCCCCGCCGGCCGACGACGGGCGCTAAGCAGAGGCTTTCGCCGGCCGCGGCGGCGAGGCCACCGGCCACCGTGAGGTCCCGCCGGGCTACCAGTCGCTCGCCGATGGTCCCCGGCGCCGGCGCTTTGTCTCGCCCCGGTGGCGCTTGGCGCCGAGGCGCTTCTCCCTGGCCGCGCGCGTGGGAGCGGTGCGCCGGCGCGGGCGCTGCACGGCCAGGGCGGCGGCCAGACGCGCCCTCAGGCGCTCGAGTGCCAGTGAGCGATTGCGCGCCTGGCTGCGGGTGTCCTGGGCCACGGCGGTCAGCCGCGCCCCAACGCGGGCGCGGGCGCGGGCGCGCTGTTCCTCGGTCAGCGAGGGCGAGCCGGCCACGTCGAAGACGGCCTCCACCCTCGAGGCAGTCACGTTGGCGTGCTGCCCGCCGGGGCCCGAGGAGCGGCTCACGCGCAGCTCGATCTCGGACAGCGGGATGGCCACGTCACGGTTGATCTGGAGCCAGTCCTCCACTCCCGGAAGGTAGCCGCCCGGCCCGCGCCGGACCGGTGCCCGTGTGAGACTGCCGGTCATGCGCGTCGCCGTGGTGGGTCATGTGGAGTGGATCGAGTTCGCGCGGGTGGAGCGCGTTCCCGCGCCGGGCGAGATCGTCCACGCGCTCGAGGTCTGGGAGGAGCCGGGGGGCGGGGGAGCGGTGGCCGCCGGCCAGATGGCCCGGCTGGCCGGTGAGGCGGTCTTCTTCACCGCGCTCGGCGACGACGCCTTGGGCCACCGCGCCCACGACGCGCTCACGGAGCTCGGCATCCGGGTGGAGGCGGCGTGGCGCGACGAGCCACAGCGGCGGGGATTCGTGTTCGTGGACGACGCCGGCGAGCGCACGATCACGGTGATCGGGGACCGCTCCGGCCCGAGCGGTCACGATCCTCTGTCGTGGGAGCAGCTCGCCGAGATGGACGCCGTGTACTTCACCGCGGGCGACCCGGCGGCGGTCAGGGCCACGCGCGCCGCCCGCACGATGGTGGCCACCCCGCGTGGGCTCGAGACGCTGGTCGAGGCGGGGGTGCAGCTCGACGCCCTCGTGGCCAGCGCCAACGATCCGGGCGAGCGTTACGCCCGCGGTGACCTGCGGCCCGAGCCTGAGCTCGTGGTTCGCACCGCCGGAGCGGGGGGCGGCGAATGGGAGCGCGAGGACGGCGAGACCGGTCGCTATGCCGCCAGCCCGCCGACCGGGCCGATCGCCGACGCATACGGCTGCGGGGACTCGTTTGCCGCGGGGCTGACGGTTGGGCTCGGCCAGGGGATGGAAGTGCGTGAGGCGCTCGAGCTGGCGGCCAGATGCGGAGCCGCCTGCCTGACCGGCCACGGGCCCTACGCGGGGCAGTTGACGGCGGCCGAAGTAGGGGCGCCCTTCTCCTGAGGAGGTTCCAATGCACGGTTTGAGGTGCCCTGGCACACCCAACCGTGCACTCGACCGGAGGCGACCCCAGGATCGGGACGACGGCGTGGAGGCGAGGCGAAGCTCAGTGGTCGGCCACCGAGCCGCCCTCTGGCTCGAGTGGCAGGCCCTGTGCGTCCCAGGCGAGCAGCCCCCCCGTCATGTTGAAGGCCTGGAAGCCGCTGGCCCGGAAGGCCTGGCTGGCCACCGCCGAGCGTCCCCCAACGCGGCAGTAGAACACGATCGGTCGCTCGGAATCGAAGCTACGCGCCTCCTCGGTGAGCTTCGCGAGCTCCACGTGCCGGGCCCCGGCGATGCGCCCCGCTTCGTGCTCGTAGGCCTCTCGGACGTCCACGAGGTCCACCTCCCCGCGCTGGTGCAGCGTGGCGACCTGCTCGGGCGTCAGGTCCTCCTGAAGGTCCGCCAGGCGGCTCATGCTCCCAGCCTAGTGGCTGGGGCGGGGGCGCTCCCTCCCCTGCCCCTCCCGGCGCTTGTCCGATGCAGGGGCGCGCCGCGCCGCCATCGGGGTACCTCGCAAGGGCGTTAGGTTTCACGCCGTGAGCGACCGGCGCAGGGTGTCCTCGGGCTCCCCCTACGAGGGCCGCTACGGCTACTGCCGCGCGGTGAGAGCCGGCGACCGGATCGTGGTGTCCGGAACCGTCGCCATCTGGCCCGACGGGTCCTGCGATCCCGACCCGGGCGTCCAGGCTGGTCGCTGCCTCGAGATCATCGAGCGGGCCATCCAGGATCTCGGCGGGACGCTCTCCGACGTGATCCGCACCCGGATGATGATCGTGGACCGCGAGGACCAGGACGCGGTGGGCAGGGCCCACCAGGCCGTCTTCGGCGACACGCCTCCCGCCTCCACGATGGTCGTGGTGGCAGGCCTGCTGGACGAGCGCTGGAAGGTCGAGATCGAGGCGGAGGCGAGGCTGGGCTAGCGCTCACAGCTCCTTGACGGCCGAGAGCACCTCGCCGACCGAGGCCTTCGCGTCCCCGAAGAGAAGCGCTGTGTTCTCGTTGTAGAAAAGCGGGTTGTCGATGCCGGCAAAGCCCGTGTTCATCGAGCGCTTCAGCACGATCACCTGCTCGGACTTGTCCACGTCGAGGATCGGCATTCCGTAGATCGGGCTGCCCTCGTTCTCGCGCGCCGCCGGGTTGGTCACGTCGTTGGCGCCGATCACGAGCGTCACGTCGACCTCCGGGAAGCTCGGGTTGATCTCGTCCATCTCCTTCAGCGCCTCGTAGGGCACGTCGGCCTCGGCGAGCAGCACGTTCATGTGCCCCGGCATCCGGCCCGCGACCGGATGGATCGCGTACTCCACTTCCACGCCACGCTTCTCGAGCTCGTCGGCCAGCTCGCGCACGGTGTGCTGGGCCTGGGCCACCGCCATGCCGTACCCCGGCGCGACGACCACCCTGTCGGCGTACGAGAGTTGCGTGGCCACCGAGAGCGCGTCCGTGGACCTCACCGGCTTCTCCTCGCCATCCTCCGTGGCCCCCGGCGAGGTGCCCCCGCCACCGAAGCCGCCCGCCACGATGTTGGGGATCGAGCGGTTCATCGCCTTCGCCATCAGGTTGGTGAGGATCGTGCCCGAGGCGCCCACGATCATCCCGCCGACGATCAGCGCGGTGTTGTCGAGCGCCATCCCGGCCGCCGCAGCCGACAGGCCGGTTAGCGCGTTCAGCAGCGAGATCACGACCGGCATGTCGGCACCGCCGATCGGCAGCACCATCATGTTGCCCAGCAGGGCCGCCGCCACCAGGATGGCGATGAAGAGCCCCTCGGATTCCGTGCCGGAGGCGATCAGCACGGCGGAGACCAGCGCCACGAGCAGCACTCCCAGGTTCAGGAACTGCTGGCCGGGCAGTTGGATCGGCTTTCCCGGCAGGATCCCCTGGAGCTTGCCGAACGCGATGTTCGAGCCCCAGAAGGAGACCGATCCGATGATGGCCGCGAAGAGGATCGGGATCAGCGTCTCGAGCTCGGGATTCCCGCCGAGATGCAGCGCCTCGCGGTACTCCGCCCACGAGATCAGCGCGACCGCCCCGCCGCCGACGCCGTTGAAGAGCGCCACCATCTGCGGCATCGCGGTCATCTTCACCTGGCGCGCGGCCGGGACGCCGATGACCGTGCCGAGCGCGATCCCGAGGGCGATCAGCCCGTAGTCGCCGACCTCCTCGGTGAGCAGGGTGGCAGCCACCGCGATCGCCATCCCCACCGCCGCGACCATGTTGCCGCGACGGGCGGTGCTCGGATGGGTGAGCAGCCTGATCCCGAGGATGAAGAGGACGAACGCGACGATGTACGCCACGCTGATGAAGTCGGGGTCCTGCAGGACGCTCGCGAGCGGGAGCGTCACTCGGGCGCCTCTTCGCTCTTCGGCTTCCTCGGCTTGAACATCTCGAGCATGCGGTCGGTAACGAGGAACCCGCCGATCACGTTGATTGTGCCGAAGGCGATCGCGATCACGAGGACGAGCTCGTTGAGGAACCCGCCCGCCTCGCCGATCACCAGGATCCCGCCGAGGAGGACGATGCCGTGGATCGCGTTCGTGGCCGACATCAGCGGGGTGTGCAGGGTGTTCGGCACCTTCGAGATCACCTCGAAGCCGACGAAGGCGGCCAGGACGAGGATCGTGAGCTCGGTCAGCAGATCCATCAGCCGCCCGCCTCCGTCGTGATGCCGGCCGCCTTCTTGGCGCCCTCGTGTACGATCTCGCCGTCGCGCGTGATGCAGGCGCCGGCGATGATCTCGTCGTCGAAGTCGAGGTGCAGCTGCCCCTCCTCGCCCACCATCAGCCCCAACAGCGACTGCACGTTCCTGGCGTAGAGCTGTGAGGCGTGGTCGGGCATGGAAGAGGGCAGGTTCTGCGGCCCGACGATCTTCACGTCGTGCTTGACGACGGTCCTGCCCGCCTCCGTGAGCTCGCAGTTGCCGCCGGTCTCGGCCGCCAGGTCCACGATCACCGAGCCGGGCTTCATTCGCTCCACGGCGTCCTCGATGATCAGCAGCGGAGCGCGCCGGCCCGGCACGGCAGCGGTGGAGATCACGCCGTCCATCCCTGCGATCACGTCGGCGAGCGCTTCGCGCTGGCGCCCCTGCTCCTCCTCGGTGAGGGGGCGCGCGTAGCCGCCGGCGCTCTCCGCGTCCTCGAGTCCGATGTCGAGCTCGACGAACTTGGCGCCCAGTGACGCGATCTGCTCCTTGACCGCCGACCGTACGTCGAAGGCCGACAGCACGGCACCCAGCCTTCGCGCGGTGGCGATGGCCTGGAGGCCGGCCACCCCTGCGCCCAGCACGAGCACCTTGGCCGGGCGGATCGTGTCCGCGGCCGTGGTGAGCATGGGGAAGAAGCGACCGAGCTCCTGGGCCGGGATGAGCGCGGCGCGGTAGCCCCCCACGGTGGCCTGGCTCGAGAGCGCGTCCATCGACTGCGCTCTGGTGATGCGGGGGATGGCCTCCATCGCGAAGGAGGTCACGCGCGCGTCGGCCAGTGCCCTGGCCGTGTCGCCATCGGTGAGGGGGTGCAGGAAGCCGATCAGCACCGAGCCCTCCGAAAGTCGGCCGATCTCCTCGGCGCTGGGAGGCTGCACCTTGGCCACCACGTCGCCGGAGAACCCGCCGCCGTCCTGGACCTCGGCGCCCGCCTCGGTGAACGCGCTGTCTGGAAGGTGTGCCTCCTCGCCCGCCCCGGAGTCGACGATGATCTCGACGCCGTCGGCCGAGAGCTTCTTGACCGCCTCCGGAACGGTGGCGACCCTGCGCTCGCCGGGGGCGGTTTCCTTTGGAACAGAGAGCTTCATCAGAGGCCGGGGGAGCGTAGTGGAGCACGAGGGCGAGCGCTTGCCGCTCGCCGCGGATCCGCGACCGTCAACGACGCGCTAGGCGGCGAGCTCGACGATGAGCTCGTCCTGGCCGCTCCGGCCACGGCTCATCTCGAGCGGTGCGGGCAGGCGCGTCATGAGCCTATCGGCCGCTTCCTTTAGCGCCCGCCGCCGCCCCTCAGCTCGTTCCGGCGGGCGGGCAGGCCGGCCGACAGGGGCTCCGGCATCCCCGCCCCCGCTGCCACCGCCCCGCCTCGCCGGCGCCATCTGACCGCGGTCGGCGGGAGCCCGAGCAGAGCCCGCCAGGTGGAGGCGTCCACGATCCCCGTGGCGGCCAGGCCGCGCTCGGTCTGGAAGGCGGTGATCCCCGCGCGGGTCGCGGTGGTCATCGTGCCCGTGACCCGCAGGCGCTTGCCCGCGGACAAGAGGTGCTGCTGGGCCCAGACCACCAGGTCGCCTCGGGCTCGGCGGCCTAGCACCGGCCAGCCGTCGTCTGCCCTAGGCGCCACCGGCCTCACCTGTGCTCCCACGGCACGGAAGTCGCGCTCGGCGGCGGCCTGCCAGCTCCACCAGCTCACGCCTGTGGCCCCGCGGCCGGCCGCCAGGGCCCTGAAGTGGCGGATCTCGCGCGCGGGCGGGTGCTCGTAGACCTGGCCCAGCGGGAAGATGGGCCGCTCGTAGACCCGGTTGTGGCGGTATGTCACCCCGAAGACGCGGCCGACGCTCGTGCCGATCGCGCGCCAATACATCTGAGGCACGTTGAATTGCGCACCGCCCGGCCCGAGGAAGACGGAGTAGGGGAAGGCGGGGTGGTAGTGCACGTAGGGGAAGCTCGTCAGGCCCACCGGGTAGTCGGGGCCGATCCGCGCGCGAAGCTCGCGCAGATAGGCCTGAGCGGACACGTAGCGGCCTTCGTAGGTGGTCTCGGCGTCGAGCATCAGGCAGTCGACGGTGCGCGCAAGCCGCGCCCCAACGCGTGCCTCGGTGAGCGGTCGCCGCCCGTGGATGAACTGGTAGGCGCACACCCTCAGCCCTCGCGCGTGAAGGGCACGGACGAGCGCGGGCGACACCTGCCGCCAGCGCGCGGTCCCCTCCGCGCCCTTCAGCACCACGAACTCGATCCCGTGCCGGCGTGCCCGGGCAGCGATCCGGTCGGGGCTCCCGCCACTCGAGCGCCCCAGCAGCCAGATCCACATCGCATCGCCCTCGAAGGCCCGGATGGAGGGCGGCGTCGAGGGGGGAGGGGGCACCAGCGGCGCCTGTGCCGGAGGGGCGGGGAACAGCGGCAGCGCGCCCCGCTGGGCCGCGGCGGGGGCGCAGATCGCGAGGAGGGCGGCGCAGGCGGCGGCCGCCAGGAGCAGGGATCGGCTTCCGGTCAAGCCGCTCAGTGTGGCAGTTTGCAGGCCTAAGGCAACCGCCTTGGACAGGATGGCGCATTCGGCGGAGGCGGCCGAACACCCCGAGGCCCTCCCGCCCCCGGGGTGCTCGTGCCGCGCTCGGCATGTGCCGTTACTTCGTGAAGCCCTCCTCCCTCAGGTACGCCGCCGCAACCGCCGCCGGCTTCTGCTTGTCGAGGTCGACGCGGGAGTTCAGCTCCTGCATCGCCTCGAGTGTCAGCGGCTTCTGCACCCGCTCGAGCACAGCCCGTCCCTCGGGTCCGATCGTCCTCAACGCCTGGTCGCGGATCCCGAACGAGATGTTGTAAGGCGGGAACAGCTTCTTGTCGTCCTCGAGCACTGCGTACTTGTTCAGGGTGAGCTGGCCGTCCGTCGAGAACGACCCGAGGTTGAGGTCCGTCTGGTCGCCGTCCAGCGGCTCGTACTTGCCCGTGGTGGAGATGAACTTGGGATCGAACCCGTAGAGCTGTCTCAACCCCTGGAAGCAGTCGGAGCGCTGACGGCACTCCGGGAAGCCCGCGATGCGCAGCTTGTCGGCGTTCGGCAGCTTGGCCACCTCGGAGAGCGTCTTGGCCCCCTTCAGGAGGTCCTTCTGCTTGGCCTTGGTGGTCGTGACCACGTACTTGTTCTCGAATGCGGTGCGTGGGAGCGCCGTGATCCCCTCCTTCGCGTAGTTGCGCTTCGCCAGGGCGTAGGCCTGGTCGGGGTCGCGGGGAACGTCCTTTGTCTTGACGTCGAAGAACGAGGTCAGTGAGGTACCGGTGTACTCGGGGTACCCATCGATCTGCCCGGCCTTCAGCGCCTTGTAGGCGATCTGCTCCGAACCGAGGTTCAACTCCTTCTTGACCTTGAATCCAGCCGCCTGGAGGGCCTGCGAGTAGATCTCTCCCAGGATGAACTGCTCCGTGAAGTTCTTCGAGCCGACGGTCACGCTCTTGCCCGCGTTGGCCGAGCTCTTCTCGATTACCTCGTTCTCGGCCGCCGTGCCTCCACCGCCGCCGCCGCCCTCGTCCTCGTCGTCGCTGCCGCAGGCGCCAACGGCGAGCGCGAGCAACACGGCGGCGAGCGCCGCCAGGATCAGTCGCAATGATCGGGTCACGTTGCTACTTCCCTCCTTCGTGTGGGCAGGCTGAACCACCGGCGCTTCTCCGGCGACTCGCCTGCCAGCTTGACTCCCTTTGGTGTTACCCCGCGCTGGAGCGCGCCTATCCCTGCGTCGATGAAGAGCGTGAGGACGGTGACCACGATCGCGGCGCCGAGCTGCCCCTCGAACCCGTAGGTCTGCGGCGTCACGATCGGCTCTCCGAGCGTCTGGACGTTGGCAAGCGGCGCGATCGTAGCCGTGGCCACCACGCTGACGGCCGAGGTCCGGATGCCGGCGAAGATCGTCGGCATCGCGAGCGGCAGCCGCACGCGGCGGACCACCTGCATGTCGCTCATTCCGATCCCGTGGGCGGCGTCCACGATCTGCGGGTCGATCTGCCTGACGCCCACGTAGGTGTTCGTGAGGATCGGAGGGACCGCGAGCAGGAACAGCACCGCTGCGACGTTCGTGAAGCCAATCCCGAGATAGGCGATGAAGAAGTAGAGCAGTACGACCGCGGGCACCGCGCGACCCACGTTCGACACCGTGACAGCGGTGAACTCCCCCTTGCCGCGGTGGCCGAGGTATAGACCGATCGGTATCGAGATCGCGCAGGCGCCTGCCATCGCGACAGCGCTGACCTTCAGGTGCTCAGCGCCGAAGTCGCCGATCTCGCCGAGACCGCCGATCTGCACGCCGCCCGAAACGGAGTCGCGCTGCTGGAAGATGAAATCGATGGCTCCGCCGAAGTCACCGAGGAAGGCAAGGGTGAGGCTCATGCGGTGGCCGCCCTACGCCAGGGGGTCAGAGCGCGCTGGGCCGCCAGGATGATCAGGTCGAGCACAGCCGCGAGGACCACGCAGAGCCCACCCGCCACGACGACGTTCGAGCGGAAGAAAGGCTGCTCCTCGAGCACGGCACCGAGGCCGCCGGCGCCGGCGAAGAAGGCGAGTGCTGCCAGTCCGACCGTGGTGGTCGTGGCGATCCGCAGGCCCGCGAGGATCTCCGGGAGCGCCAGCGGCATCTCTACTCGCCACAGCAGCTGCCGGTCGGTGAGGCCCATCCCGCGCGCCGCGTCCTTCGCCTCCTCCGGCACGGCCGCGAGGCCAGTGATCACGTTGCGGAAGATGATCAGGAGCGTGTAACAGACGAGCGCGACCAGCGCCGTGTTGAACCCGCGGCCGGTGAGCGGCTGCAGCAAGAAGAAGAACGCGACGCTCGGAATCGTGTAGAGGGCGCCGGTGAAGCTCGCCACCGGAGGCACCAGCCACCTGCGGCGGTGGGCGAGCACCGCCAGCGTGAAGGCGATGGCGAACCCGATGGCGACCGACGCGAGCGTCAGGACCACGTGCTCCCAGAACGGATCGACGTAGCGGTCCCAGTTGTCGGCGATCCAATCGGGGCAGAACCCGTTCTCGGCCACACAGCCCGCGCCCGTTCGCTCGCGCGTCTGCAGCTGTGCGATCAGGTCGAGGCTCACTCCCGCTCCTCGACCAGCTCTGCGCCCGTGCGTGACTCGGCGGGCGCGTCGTGCAGGAAGTGACCGATCACCTCGAGTGACAGCACGCCGGCCACCCTGCCGGACGCGTCCACGACAGGCGCGTACTGCGTCTCGGCGACGAGCAGGCTCGCGAGCGCGTCCCGCAGGACGTCGTCGAGGTCGATCACAGGCTCGGCCTTCGAGCGCAGCTTCTCCTGTACCCGCTCACCGGCCAGGCCCTCCTGGCTGAGCCAGCCGAGAGGCCGCCCGCGATCGTCGACTAGCAACGGGATGGAGATGTCGGCGTCATTCAGCTTGGCCCGTGCCTCGCGCTCGGGCTCGCCGACGCGGACCTCGGCGACCTTCCACAGGTCGATGTCCTTCACGCGCTGGAGCGCAAGGCGCTTGAGCGCGCGATCCGAGCCGACGAAGTCCTCGACGAACTTGCTCTTCGGGTACATCAGCAGCTCGGCGGGGGGCGCGTACTGGGCGAGCTTGCCGCCCTTCTGCAGGACGGCGATCATGTCGCCCATCTTGATCGCCTCGTCGATGTCGTGTGTCACGAACACGATCGTCTTGCGGATCTCACGCTGCAGCCGCAGGAACTCGTTCTGCAGGCGCTCCCGGTTGATCGGGTCGATCGCCCCGAACGGCTCATCCATCAGCATCAGCGGTGGGTCGACGGCCAGCGCCCGCGCCACCCCGACGCGCTGGCGCTGTCCGCCGGAGAGCTGCGCCGGGTAGCGGTCGCGTGTCTCGTGCGGGTCGAGCGAGACGAGCTCGAGCAGCTCGTCCACGCGGGCCCGGATGCGGTCCTTCGACCAGCCGAGCAGCTTGGGCACCGTGGCGATGTTGTCGGCGATCGTCTCGTGGGGGAAGAGGCCGATCTGCTGGATCGCGTAGCCGATCTCCCGCCGAAGCGTGGCCGGGCGGCGCTCGCGGACGCTCGTCCCGTCGAGCAGGATGTCGCCGTCGGTGATGTCGATCATGCGGTTCACCATCCTCATGGCCGTCGTCTTGCCACAGCCGGACGGCCCTACGAGAACGCAGATCTCGCCTGCGGGCACCTGGAGCGAGAGGTGGTCGACTGCCGACTCGTCCTGCCCGGGATAGCGCTTGGTGGCCTCCCGGAACTCGAGCGTGGCGGCGGCTACCCCGCCGGAGGAGTCCTCTTCTGGGTCCGTGTTAGTGGGCGGCACGGGATTGCACTCTCCAGCTGCAGGCGATCCTAACCTGGTCCGGCGGGAGGCGATTCGCCAGCCGGCTCACGGGCTGCCCCGCGAGATGCCTTGACCTCGCCCGAGGCCAGCCGGTCGAGCTCGCGCTTCAGGTCGCTGCGGAGCTCGTGCACCTCGATCTCCGGCAGTTCGGGGTCCGCCTCCGCCGAGGCCAGGAGCGCCTCCGCAAGGCTGCGGTTGACGGCGTTGAGGTCCCGCCCGGCGCCTTCCGGGTCACTCGTGCCACGCAACTCGAGCGCACGGCCCTTGGCGTCCTCGGCCAGCGGCTCGAGCCGCTCGCGGTCACCCGGCGCGAGCCTGCGCCAGCGGCTGTAGAGGGTGTGGGCGAGGCGGATGCCCAACACGCCCGCGGCGCCTGCCGTGTCGAGGAGCCCCTTCGGGGAGGTCATGGCCCGCCATCGTCCTCCGCAGGGTGGACGGAACCGAAGGTGGGGGCTTCGGCGGCTTGGTCGGATGGGCGTCGGTGGCGGCCCGGGCAGCGGCCGGCGCCGCGCCGCGGCTGCGAGAGCCCTCGCCCGCCTCTAACCTCCCGGCCTCGATGCGTGCGGTCACCATCCGAGATGGCGCTCTGAGCGTCGAGGAGCACCCCGATCCGGAGCCGGGCCCGGGCGAGATCCTCGTTGCCATCCGGGCGGCCGGCCTGAACGGCGCGGACATGCTCCAACGCAGGGGTGCCTACCCGGCGCCGCCGGGATCGCCCTCCGACATCCCCGGCCTCGAGCTCGCGGGTGAGGTGAGCGCTCGCGGCCCCGGGGCGGAGCGCTTCGAGCTCGGTGACCGCGTGATGGCCGTGGTCGGGGGCGGGGGACAGGCCGAGCTCGCGGTGCTGCACGAGCGCGCCGCGATGCCGGTCCCCGAGACGCTCGATTTCCCCCAGGCCGGAGGCACGCCCGAGGTGTTCGTGACCGCCCACGACGCGCTCTTCTCCCAGGGGGGGCTGCGGCCGGGCGAGCGGCTGCTGGTTCACGGGGGGGCCGGCGGGGTGGGCACCGCGGCGGTACAGCTCGGGCGGGCGGCCGGTGCACTTGTCACGGCCACCGTCCGTAATGAGGGGCTCCGGGCGGACGTGCAGGGCCTCGGAGCGACTGCGATCGACCCTGAGGAGTACGTGGAGGCGGGGCCCTTCGACGTGATCCTCGAGCTCGTGGGTGCCCCGAACATGGGCGGGAACGTCAAGGCGCTTGCCTCCCTCGGGCGCGTCGTGGTGATAGGGGTCGGCGCCGGCTACAAGGCGGAGCTCAACCTCGTGGCGCTGATGGGAAAGCGCGGCACGATTCGCGCATCGACCCTGCGCGCCCGGCCGCTCGAGGAGAAGGCCGCCGCCTCGCGCCTGGTGGAGAAGGAGGTGCTGCCGCTGTTTGCCTCGGGCGCCCTGACGGTCCCTGTGGCTGAGACCTTCCCACTCGACGAGGTGGAGGCTGCCTACGAGCGCTTCGGGCGGGGCGGCAAGTTCGGCAAGGTCGTGCTGCTGACCGGCTGAGCCTCAGAGCAGGTCGACGGCCTTGATCACTCCTGTGACGAGCGAGGCGGGCAGCGGGACGGCCAGAGCACGGTCGAGCCGCGCCGGCCTGCGCTCCTCGGGCGCCTCCCCGACCATCAGCTGGGCCCCGGCGGCCAGGGCGCGCACCTCGTGGTCCATCAGCACGAGCCCGGGCGGCGAAGGCTCGGGGCGCACCCGCAGCGCCACGTGCTCGCCGGACCGCGCCGCGCAGAGGCCGAAGGCCTCCTCGGTCGCGCCCGCGTCACACAGGCCGGCAAGCGTGCCGAAGCCGTCCTCGTCGAGGAACACGATCACGTCGTCCATGTCGGAGTGCGGCGAGGCCACTCCGACGGGCACCTGCGCACCGCCGAACAACCGCGGGCCCACCTGCAGCCAGTCGCCGGGGGAGACGTGCTCCACCTCGAGGCCCCCGGCGTCGGTCGAGCGGGCGACGGCCACGGCGTCGGCGGGGTGCGGGAATACGATGGTGGCTACGGGCATGTCCTAGATAATCGCCTTCACGGATCGAATGCTCCAGGGGCCACCGGTCGGAACCCGACCACCCGCTTGTCCAGGGGGCGCGAGGCAGCGCGCTGGCCTGGTTGGGCGGCCGGGAATGAGAGGTCCACTGGGCTAGTCTGGAGGGAGGCGGGACCGACCGCCGGATTTCCTCCGCCGCGCGGGGAGGCGGAGCCCTCGAAGCGTTCTGCATGTGTGGGATGCGTTACGCGTCGCCGGTGCTTTGACCAGGGAACGAAGCGCAGCCCCCGACGCATTTTCACGTGTGGGGTGCATCACGCGTCGAGGATCCCAACGACGGGCCCGGCGCCCGCTGTCACGCGCGGCCGACCCGCCTCGACCCAAGCGACCGGGCGACCCTGGGTCCCGAAGGGGGCCAGGAGTCGCAAGCGGCGGCCGGAGCCCTGAACCACGAGACCCGCCACGGGAGCCGTAGGGCGAGAGCGGCGGGGGGCTCCGGGGGCGCGAGCCCCCGGTTACATCCGCTCCACGAGCATCGCCTCTCCTTGCCCACCCGCCACGCACATCGTCTCGAGTCCGACCTGCCCATCGTCTGACTCGAGGCCGTTGAGGAGCGTGGTCATCATGCGCACCCCCGTCATGCCGAAGGGGTGGCCGAGGGCGATGGCGCCGCCGTGGCGGTTCATCTTCTCGAGCGGGATGTCGCACTCCGCCATGATCGGGATGACCTGTGCGGCGAAGGCCTCGTTCAGCTCGACGGTGTCCACGTCGGCCATCGTCATGCCGGCCCTCTCGAGCGCCTTACGGATCGCTCCGATCGGGGCGACACCCATGTACTCGGGCTCGTTTGCCGAGGTGGCCGCAGTGATGATGCGCGCCCGCGGCCTCAACCCCAGCTCCCTTGCCCGGGCCTCCGACATCACGATCGCCGCGGCGGCGCCGTCGTTGAGCGGGCAGGAGTTGCCGGCCGTGATGCCGCCGCCTCCCTCGAAGGCCTCGGGCAGCTCCGCGAGCTTCTCGAGCGTCGAGCCGGGGCGGGGGCCGTCGTCCTTGGCCACGACGGCGCCATCCGGAAGCGTCACCGGGAGGATCTCCCGGTCGAAGAAGCCGTCCTCCTGGGAGCGCACCGCCAGCTCCTGGGAGCGCTGGGCGTACCTGTCCATCTCCGGGCGGCTCACCTCGTAGCGCTTGGCCACGTTGACGGCCGTGTCGCCCATCTGGATGTACACATCGGGCTGGCCCGGCTCCCGGCCCTGGAGCCTCTCGTGCCGGTCGGCCGGGGCCGCCACCTCATGGCGCTCGTTGTACTGCGATACCCACTCCACGCCGGCGGCGATGTACGTGTGGCCCTGGCCTGCCACCACGGAGTTGGCGGCCGAGCGGATCGCGTCGAGCCCCGAGGCGCAGTAGCGGGACACGGTGTGGCCGTTCACCTCCTGGGGCAGCCTCTCCGAAAGGAGCGTGATGATCCGCCCGATGTTGAAGGCCTGCTTGCCCTGCGGCATGCCGCAGCCAGCGATCACCTCCTCGACCGTGGCGGGGTCCACGCCGGGGTTTCGCTCGAGGAGCTGGTCGACGATGAACGCGCCCATGTCGTCGGGGCGCAGCTGCGCGAGTGAGCCCTTGAAGGCACGCCCGATGGGGGTGCGTACGGCGTCGACGATCACTGCCTGAGGCATGGATGTTCGGCTCCTGTCGGGGTTCAGCGGTGTGCTCTGAGTGTATTTCGGGGCCCTTGGGCCCTGCGAGCGTCCCGCGGGATTACGAAAGCGACGCAGAGGCGAGGCCGAAGAGGCCGCCCTCGTCGGTATGGAAGTCGTCCAGCAGGAGGCCGGCGCCGGCGAGCTCCCCCTCGACGGCCTCGCGCGTGAACTTGGCGCTTATCTCGGTGCGCAGCTCCTCGCCGTCCTCGAAGGTCACCTCCAGCTCGGCTCCCTCGATCCGCACAGTCTGTGCCCCCGTCGAGCGCAGGCGCATCTCGATCCACGCGCTGGCCTCGTCGAAGAACGCCACGTGCTCGAACGCCTCGGGGAGGAAGTCGGCTCCCAGGCCGTGGTTTACCACCCGCAGCACGTTGCGGTTGAACTCCGCGGTCACCCCCTCCGCATCGTTGTACGCCGCCTCGAGCACGCGTCGGTCCTTCACGAGGTCCGTGCCGATCAACAGCCGGTCGCTCGGTCCCATCAACCGGCGAACGCGGGCAAGGAAGGCGGCCCGCTCTGTCGGGTAGAGGTTCCCGATCGTCCCCCCGAGAAAGGCGAACAGGCGCTGCCTGCCCTCGGGTATGTGCCCGAGGTCACGCTGAAAGTCCCCCACCACCCCGTGCACGGCCAGTCCGGGGTAGAGGGCCACCAGCTCCGCTGCGCACCGCTCGACCACCGACGCGTCCACGTCGAAGGGCACGTAGCGGCGCAACGTTCCGGCACCCGCCATCGCGTAGAGCAGCGCGCGGGTCTTGGAGGCCGTCCCCGATCCCAGCTCTACCAGCTCGCGTGCTGCACACTCCGCCACGATCTCCGGCGCCCGCCGGTTGAGGATCTCCCGCTCGGCCCGCGCCGGGTAGTACTCGGGAAGCGTGGTTATCCGGTCATACAGCTCGGAGCCGCGGGCGTCGTAGAAGAGCTTCGGTGGGAGCTCCTTCAGCTCTCGCGTCAGCCCCTGACGCACCTCCCTCGCCAGGCCGGCGCCCCCTGGCGCGGCCAAGGGGCGGTCGATGCGGATGGCGGGCCCGGCGGCCACGCTCATAGCGCTAGGCATCCCGCGCGCAGCGGAAGCCGGAGAAGATCTGCCGGCGCTCCGGCAGGTCCCAGTTGCGGAAGGTGTTGCGTGCCACGCTCGGCCGCGTGGCCCACGAGCCGCCGCGCAGGACACGGTGGTTGTCGCCGAAGAAGGCCTCGGAGTACTCGCGGTAGGGGAATGCCCGGAAGCCCGGATAGCCGGTGAAGGGACTCGCTGTCCACTCCCAGCAGTCACCCAGCATCCCGACTACGCCGTCGGGGGTTGCCCCCTCGAGAGCGCCGACCGGCGCCGGTCCGAAGGCGAGCTGGTCGAGGTTCGCGCGATCGGGGGTCGGCTGCTCCTCGCCCCAGGGGTAGCGGCGGGCGCGTCCCGCCTCGGCGTCCCAGGCGGCCGCCTTCTCCCACTCGGCCTCGGTCGGAAGCCGCTTGCCCGCCCAGCGGGCATAGGCGTTTGCCTCGTGCCACGCGACGTGCATGACGGGCCGCTGGGGGTCGCGCACGACGAGGCGGTCAAACCGGCGCTCGCGCCCGTCCGGCGTCCAGTAGAGCGGCCGTTCCACTCGTTCCTCCTCCCGCCACACCCACCCGGCAGCGCTCCACAGGTCGCGCCTCCGATAGCCGCCGTCCGCGACGAAGCGCTCGAACTGGCCGTTGGTCACCGGCGTCCGGTCGACCTCGAACGCCCCGAGCACCCGCTCGTGATGAGGGCGCTCGTTGTCATAGGCGAAGCCGTGGCCGGGATCGCCCATCCCGAAGGCGCCACCCGGTATCCGGATCATCTCGGGGCCCTCGCGCGGATCTGCGACGTCCGTGCCGGGGGGATCAGGCGGCTGGTAGACACCGGCCTCCGCCAGCTGCAGGGTCTGCAGCATCGTCTCGTTGTGCTGGTGCTCGTGCTGGACCACCATCTCCCAGACGAAGCCGTGGGCGTTCAGACGGTCGCCTTCGGGCGAGATGTCGGCGCGCTCGAGCACTTCGAGCGCCCGCTCCCGGACCTGCTGCATGAACTCGAGCGCGGCGTCGTGGCGAAGGTAGGGGGTGTCGCCCCGTCCGACGCGCGGTGTCTCCTCAGCGTCGTATACCTGCGCGAGCTCGGGCCTGAGAGGGGCGAGCCCGCCCGCGCGCTGGCAAAGCCAGAGATCCTCGCACGCGGCGATGTGGCCGAGGTCCCACAGAAGCGGGCTCATCAAGGGGCTGTGCACTCGCTCGAGTTCTGCCGCGGGCACCGGCTCTACGAGCCGGAGCGTCCGCTCTCTCGCCTCGGCAAGCGCTTCCCGGAGCTGGCCGGGTGCGATCTCACGCAAGTGGCCGACCCCGGTGCGACGCGGCTCTGCGCGCGCGGTGCCACGATGCCCGGCGGGCAGCGGGTCAGCCCCTCCACGGGGCAGTGTCTGAGTTCGGTGAGGTCGCACGAGGGGCGGGCTGCTCTGCTCACCTTACCCACCACCTGTCGGCACCAGACCGCTTTGGCGCCCCCACACCCGTCCGCTTGGTTGCCCTCGGCGCGCCCCGGCGGCCGGTGGTAGGTTGGCGCCGTGGAGGCTTCAAGGGCGCACGGTCGCGGTGACTACCTCGACCTCGGTCGCCTCACGCCGGCCGAGTACGCGGGCTGGGCGGCCTCCCTGGTGCTCGTCGGCTCGCTCTTCCTACCGTGGTTCGGCACGAGCGACTCAAACGGGAACTCCGTGCTCGCCGGGGCACGGGGGGGCGACACCGTGAACGCGTGGCAGACCTTCGGCCTGCTCGACATCTTGCTCGTGGTGGCGGCCAGCGCCCCGTTCATACTGGCCTGGATCATCGCGCGCGGCCACGAGCTCGCCTGGAAGCCCGGGGAGGTCACGATGGTGGGGGGCATCACCGCGTTCGTGCTCGTGCTGTGCAACGGGATCATCCTCGGCCGGCCAAAGGACGAGGCAACCGACACGGCGATCGAGATATCGATACAGATCGGGTACTTAGTGGCGCTGCTGGCCTGTGCGGGAATGGCGGCCAGTGGCTACCTGCGTCAGTCGCGTTACAAGGAGGGGCGAAAGCCCCCGGGGGTTATCTGATCATGAACGCCGCAGCCGAAGCCCGTCCCGACCGCAACCTCGCACTGGAGCTCGTGCGCACCACCGAGTACGCGGCCCTGGCGGCCGCGCGCTGGATCGGCCGCGGTGAGAAGGAGTCCGCCGACGGCGCAGCGGTCGATGCCATGCGTCTGATGCTCGACACCGTGCACATGGATGGCACGGTCGTGATCGGGGAGGGCGAGAAGGACGAGGCGCCGATGCTCTACAACGGCGAGAAGATCGGCGACGGCTCGCCGCCCGAGGTGGACATCGCGGTCGATCCGCTCGAGGGCACCGACCTGGCCGCCAAGGGCTTCCCCAACTCGCTGGCCGTCATCGCCCTGGCCGACCGCGGCACGATGTTCGATCCGGGCCCGTGCTTCTACATGGAGAAGATGGCCGCCTCGAGGGACATAGCGCACCTGCTCGACCTGGACCGTCCCCTCAGGGAGACCCTGCAGCTGATCGCAAAGGAGAAGGGCACCGAGGTGGGGGACGTGGTGGTGATCATGCTCGATCGCCCGCGCCACGACGACATCGTGAAGGAGATCCGCGAGGCGGGCGCGCGCATCCGCTTCATTCCCCACGGCGACGTGGCCGCCTCGCTGATCGCGGTCACGCGGGGATCGTCCGTGGACCTGCTGTGCGGGATAGGGGGTACGCCCGAGGGAGTGCTCTCCGCGTCTGCGATCAAGTGCATCGGAGGCAAGATCATCGGACGGCTCTGGCCGCGAAGCGACGAGGAGCGCCAGGCCGCCCTCGAGGCGGGCTACGACCTGGAAGAGGTGCTCGACACCGACCGGCTGGTGTCAGGCGAGAACATCTTCTTCTCGGCCACGGGAGTAACGGGCGGCGACATGCTCGCGGGCGTGCACTTCGAGGGTCCCGAGGGCGCCACCACCGAGTCGCTCGTGATGCGCTCACGATCGGGCACGGTCCGGAAGGTGCACGCACGCCACGACCGCGCAAAGCTGCGCGATATCACCGGCGAGCGAGTCGGCTAGCCGCGGCGCGCTCCTGCGAGGCCTCCCTCGCCGGCGCGAAGGTCCCCACCCGGGAGCGCACGAGGTCGAGCCGGGCGAGGCTTCGCAGGAAGGCGTGGGTCACGATCACGTGGATCCGAAGCTGGGTGACGCGGTAGATGTGACGCCCGATCCTCGAGAACCAGCCCCATCCCGCCACCAGCGGATAGAAGTTGGCCACCTCCGAGGTGACGACGCCGGTGGCCTGGCCTGCGCCGTTGCCGTCCTGTGCCTCGAGGCGCCTGACCGAGATCCGCAGGTAGCCCTTGCCGCGGCCGGTGGGTTGCACGAGGACCCCCTTCTCGATCCGCCAGGTGACGGTGCCACGGTCCTCCGCCATCTCGTACTCGGGGGCCAGGAAGCGCAGGAGCACGAACGGCCTTGCGATCAGCACGATCTCGCGGGAGGACTCGGTGTAGAGCACCCGCAGCAGGCCCAGCGAGATGCGGGTGAGAAAGCGCCAGTACGTGGCCGCCAGCCGCTCGAGGTACTCGGCGTTCCAGATCCTGTCGAGCTCCGAGCGCGGAAGCGTGACCTCGGCTGCCTGCACGGTGGTCACGCTGCCGTCGGGCGCCACCTCGGACCCGGGCAGGTCGATGATGCGCACCCGGGCGCGCGCCTCCCGCCGCCCGATCGCCCGCCTCGCGTCTCGGCTCCTCATCGTCGGAAAGCTAGACGGTCGACTCTCTAGACCACCTGTCGAGCAGCTCGAGCCGCACGCGCTCACCGGCGGGCAGCTCTCCCTCGCCTGCCGGCACGATCGCGAGTGCGTCGGCGCCCAGCATCGAGGTCATCACGTGGGAGCCCTGGGGGCCGGTGGGCACCGCGTGCCAGCCGTCGTGCTCGGCGCTCAGACTGCAACGGACGGCCTGGTCGCGGCGAGCGTTGCGGCGCAGCGGCTGATCGAGCACAGCCGATGCGGCGCGCGGCCGCGGCTCGGTGCCCTGCATGGCGCGTAGCGCCGGCCGCGCGAACAGGTGGAAGGTGACCATCGCGGACACCGGATTCCCGGGTAGCCCGAACACGAGCACGCGCCCGCCGGGGCGCTCGGCCACACCGAACCACGTTGGCTTCCCGGGCTGGAGCGCCACACCCCAGAACCGCTCGTGCACCCCGAGCTCCGCCAGCGCTCCCTTCACGTGGTCGTGCGCACCCACCGACACGCCGCCCGAGACGCATACCACGTCGGCCAGGCCGAGGGCCCGCTCGATGGCCTCGCGCGTGGCGCAAGGGTCGTCGGGCACCGTCTCCGTCGAGACCACCTGCCCTCCGGCGCCCGTGGCCTGCCCCGCCAGGGCGATCGAGTTGGAGCTCCAGATCAGCCCAGGGCCGAGCTGGCCGCCGGGCTCCACCAGCTCGTCCCCGGTGGCGCTCACCGCCACGCGCGGCTTCCGGGAGCAGGGGGGCGCCGCCGTGCCGACGCCCGCCAGCACGCCCAGCGCCGCGGGATCCAGGTCGGTGCCGGCTCTCATCACGGGTGTGCCTGCGCGGACGTCCTCGCCTGCCCGGCGCACGTTGGCATTCTCGGCCACGGCCTCCACCTGCACGAACGCTCCGGAGGCGGTTGTGCGCTCGACCGGTACGACCGCCGCGGTGCCCTCCGGGATGGCGGCTCCGGTGGAGATCGCGACGGCGGTGCCCTCTTGGACGGCGACCGGACAGGGATGCCCGGCGCGGGACTCTCCCACGACCTCCAGGCGGGCGGCCTCGACCGAGGCGACGGCGAACCCGTCCATGGCCGAGGTGTCGAACGGGGGCACGTCGACCCGGCTCGTCACCTCGGCGGCGAGGACCCGCCCGAGCGCCTGCTCGAGCGGCACGGCCTCCGCCGCCAGCGGTCGGACCTCGGCGAGCACGCGGCGGCGAGCCTCATCGATGCTGATCAGATCTGCCACGCCGAAAATCCTCGCATCAGCTGGCCGGGGGGTCGGGGGGACCCGCCTGAGCAAGGCGCTTCGTGCCGGCGGGGCGTGGAAACGGTCACCGGCGGACGTAAGGCAAGGGCTCGTCGGGGGGTTCGGTACGGGACCCGCCTGTGCAAGGCGCTTGGTGCCGGCGGGGCGTGGAAACGGTCACCGCGGACGTAAGGCAAGGGCTCGCCCGGGGGTTCGGGGGCGGGAGCCCCCGGCGGACTACTCGATCAGGCCGTAGCGGATGCCGATCGCCACCGCCTGGGTGCGAGTGGACGCCTCGAGCTTCGCCAGGATGCGCTTGGTGTGGGTGCGCACGGTCTCCGTGGAGAGCTCCAGTTGCCCTGCGACGGCATCGGTAGCCATGCCGTCGGCGAGCATCTGCAGGATCTCCCGCTGGCGGGTGCTCAGCGTGCGGTCGCCCTCCTCCAGCACGATCGTCGAGGACAACCCGGGATCGACGTAGAACTCTCCCTCGCGCGCCGCCTCGATCGCCCGGATGAGGTCGCTGGAGGGGGAGTCCTTGCGCACGTAGCCCTTCACGCCTGCCTTGAGCGCCTCGCTGAGCAGCCGCGCTCCCCCGTCGGCGGTGAATATCCCGATCGGGGCCCCCCCGTCCTTGTCGCGCCGCTTGACAAGCTCCCCGATGTCGGCACCGGCCCGCCACGGGTCCACGATCACCACATCTGGCTTCGTGCCGTTGCCTGTCTCGAGTGCCGAGTCGAGGTTCTCGGCGTCCGCGACCTCTGCCCCGGGCCAGGTGGAGCCCAGCAACGCGGCCACTCCCTGGCGTACCACAGGGTGCTCGTCGATGATCAGACAACGGGGGGCTCCGCGGGACTTTTGGGCCATATGTCAAAAGCATACACCTCCCCCCCAAAGGTGCCGCTCGCTGTCACCTGATCAGGTGGCGGAGTCGTTGCCCTGCAGTTCCCCGGTGTCGTGTATCTCGAACCGCATCGCGTTCAGGGTGGCTCCCGCGAGGATGATCATCGCGAGTGCGTAGAACCACAGGAGCACGATCAGGACGAACACGAAGGTTGTCCCGAAGCGCGCGATCGTCGAGATGCTGGAGAGGTATGCCGGGAAGGC
Source organism: Thermoleophilaceae bacterium (assembly GCA_035942755.1). Taxonomy (GTDB): domain Bacteria; phylum Actinomycetota; class Thermoleophilia; order Solirubrobacterales; family Thermoleophilaceae; genus JAAYBF01. The sequence continues at coordinate 6,074 of DASZCV010000006.1, read as the reverse complement.
GTAGTCGACCACCCCGATGGCGAGCGTGGCGGTCAGCGCACCCGGCCAGACCGCGCGCCACGGAACGAGGCGATTCGGCACCGTCCAGTAGATGACGCAGAGGATCAGGAAGAGGACCAGGAGGCCGGCGATGAGCGTGAGCGCGTAGACCAGCCCCGGGATGCCGGACAGGCCGAGCGGGAGGTCGTCCGCGCCGGCCACGAGCAGGCTCTGGAGCGTGGGCACGGCCACCGTGGCCGCCATGAACAGCAGGACGACCACGAGCATCGCCAGCGCGAAGCGCTTCTGTTCGACCCATGAGCGGCAACGCACGTGGTAGATGCGGCAGAACGCGGTGTCGATCGCGCCCCAGAACGAGGAGCCGATGTAGACGCTCGCCAGGAGCGCGACCACGCCGAAGCTCGTCGAGGAGTTCCTCACCCGGTCGAGCGCTTGCGTAAGGGTGCTGTCGGTGGCGCTGGGAAAGAGGCGCTGAAGGTCCTCGAGGATGCTGGTCTCGAGGTCGCCGCTCTCGAGCACGCGGCCCGCAATGAAGAGCGCGAGCAGCGCCAGGGGGAAGACCGACAGGAGCATGTTGTAGGCGACCATGCCGGAGAGCCCTGTGAGGTTGTCCTCGTAGGCCTTGCGGTAGAAGTCCTTGGCCGCCCGCCACGGCGCGCGATGCCTCGTCCCGGCCGGGACGGGCATCAGATATCAGCCATCGGAAGGCACCCGCGGCTCTTCTCGAGTCATGCGCGGCGAGTCTAGTCGCGCAGCGGGCATCCAAAATCCCGCTTTTGGGTATGGAGAAGGGCGTGAAACGTCGCGGGTGAGGCGGCTGTGGGCCGCTCTGCCCGGTTGACTTCACAGAATGTAGCTCTATGCTTAACACGTCTGTTTGAATGGCCTAGGTTCGCGCCCAGGGCCCTCTTTTTCGAGGTAATCAATGTCAGTCGGGGAACTCCAAGAGCTGGAAGAGGTCAAGACGCTCCTCACGCGAGGGCGGCAGGCCGGCGTGCTCACCTACGGCGAGGTCGCCATCGCCCTGGCTGAGATCGAGTTGGACGAGGGCGACATCGAGGATCTGCACGCCCACCTCGAGAAGTCCGAGATAGAGCTGGTCGAGGAGATCGATCCGGCGCTTACCGCCTCCACCCAGGTGGAGCGCGCGCCCGACAAGCGCGGCCGTCGCAAGAAGGCGACGATCGACCTCAAGCCGGACATGACCACGGACAGCCTGCAGCTGTTCCTCAAGGACATAGGCAAGGTCCGGCTGCTGACCGCGCAGGAGGAGGTCGACCTGGCCAAGCGCATCGAGCGCGGCGACCTCGACGCCAAGCAGAAGATGGTCGAGTCGAACCTCCGCCTTGTGGTCTCGATCGCGAAGAACTACCGCAACCAGGGGCTGCCGTTCCTCGACCTGATCCAGGAGGGCACGCTCGGCCTCGTCCGTGCCGCCGAGAAGTTCGACTACCGCAAGGGCTTCAAGTTCTCGACCTACGCCACCTGGTGGATCCGCCAGGCGATCGCCCTCGCTCTCGCCGACAAGGCCCGCACGATCCGCATCCCCGTCCACGTGGTGGAGAAGCTGAACAAGATCGGCCGCGCCGAGCGCAAGCTCGTCACCGAGCTCGGGCGTGAGCCCACCCCGGAGGAGATCGCCGAGGTCACCGGCATCGAGCCCGAGGAGGTTGATTCGATCAAGCGCTCGGCCCAGGCGCCCGTCTCGCTCGAGAAGCCGGTCGGCGACGAGGAGGAGTCCGAGTTCGGGCAGTTCATAGCCGATGAGCGCGCCGAGTCGCCCTACGAGCGCGCGGCGGAGATCCTCACGAAGGAGGCGCTCCGCGAGGCGCTCGAGAACCTCTCCTACCGCGAGCGGCGCGTGCTGGAGCTGCGCTACGGGCTAGGCGGGGAGCATCCCCGCACGCTCGACGAGGTAGGGCGCACCTTCAACGTGACGCGCGAGCGGATCCGGCAGATCGAGAATCAGTCCCTCAAGAAGCTGCAGTCACTCGCAGAGGCTCAGAAGCTGCGGGATGTAGCGTAGGGCCTCGGCGACGCCGATAAGCGTCGCCTGCCTGCGTCCTCGCTCGCTCGCGTGCAGAGCACGCGTCGCTCCCTGCTTCCTTGGCATGCTCGCTTCTCGGCGCTCTGTCAGCGACTGCGACCGTAGCGAGGGTCCCGGGGGCGCTAACGGCGGGCGTCGGGGCCGCGGTGGGTCAACCGGCGGTTGCTTACGCTCGGGTTGCCGTTGCGGCCGGGCTTGAGCCGACCTCCGTTCACGAAGTCTTCCTTCGTCCGCGCGAACGTGTAGACGGCGTGCGCGGCGGCGTCGGACATCTCGTCCAGGCCTTGATCGTTGTTGTTTGCGAACGTGTCGCAGGCCTGGTGGTAGCAGGGGTCATACGGGGCGCCCGCGGTGCCGCCGTAGATCGCCGCCTGCTCCGGGGTCTTGATGCCCTCGGCACCGGTGAAGAGGCCGCCGGCGGGGATGCCCTTGGCGATGAACGGACCATAGTCGGAGCGTCCGCTGAACGGCGTCGGCTCCGACTCGAGCCCCCGGTTCTCGAAGTACCTCACGAACACGGCCTCGATCAGGCCGGAGCCGTTCGGTCCGGTAGCGGCCCCCGGACCGACCGGGAAGGCGGAGTTGTCGCCGTCGTAGACGAAGCGGACGTAGTTCGGCGAGCCCACCATGTCGAAGTTCAGGTTCAGCGCGATCTGCTCGAGCTCATCCTGGGGCAGGGAGTTCACGTAGTACGTGGAGCCGAGCAGGCCGAGCTCCTCGGCGCCCCACCATGCAAAGCGCACGCGGTTGCGCGGCACGCCACGCTGCTTGAAGTTCTCGGCGATCTCGAGGATCGCCGCGCTGCCTGAGCCGTTGTCGTTGATGCCTGGCCCCAGGATCACGGAGTCGAGGTGCGCGCCGACGACCACCGTGCGATCAGGGTCGCCGCCCTTCGTGTCGGCCAGGACGTTGTAGGTAGTCCGGATGGCCGACTCCGTCTCTGTCTTCAGCCGCAGGATCACCGGTCCGGCGGCGAGCTGTGCGACCAGCTCCTGGCCGATCGACTGCAGTGTCCCGATCACCGGGATGCTCTGGCCGGGCGAGCCGAGCGTGCCGTTCAGGGGCCCAGTGGTGTTGTTGAAGATGACCACGCCGGTCGCGCCGGCGTTCTGGGCGTTGATCGCCTTGATCTTGAAGTGGCAGGTGCCGCGCTTGATCACGGCGATGTTGCCAGCCGGGAAGCCGGCGAAGTCAGACGCCTCGCAGCCAGAGGTCGCTCCAGTGGTGTCGACCGCCGTGGCGGGCGCCGTCGCGTTCCCTGAGCCGGAATAGGTCATCGAGCTGAACTCGTCCGGTGTGAGGTAGGTCCGCGGACTCGGCGAGACGCGCTCGAACTCCGGCGCGCTGTTCTGCCGGTAGAACGGGAACTCGAATGGCTGCACGGTCACCGCGTAGCCCGCATCCTCCAGCCGGTCCTTCACATAGGCCACCGAGGCGTCATAGCCAGGCGTCCCCGACGCGCGCGTCCCCCCGTTGAAGTCCGCGATGCCCTGTAGCGCCGCCTGGTGCTCGCGGACGCCCTCCAGCGTCACGGCCTTTCGCAACTGCGTCGAGTTGAAGGCGTCCGGGCCCGCGAGGGCCGGCGCTGCCGTGGCCAACGCGACGGGTACGGCAAGACACGCGATCAGGCCCTTGCGCATAAGAAGCTCCCCTCATCCGGACCAGGCGTGACTTCCGTGATGACGCCCCTGTAGTGAGCCGAGTATGCACCCTATCGGCGTTAGGGGCAAGCCTTGAAGGCAGCGTCACGAGGGTTTCAGGTCCCATCGCCGAACAGGTTGCTACAGTCACCGACGTCTTGCAGTGAGCCGAATCGGGCGGCGTCCAGCGCCGGCCGTACGGGGGAACCAGGAGTTGGGGCGAATCGGCCGGGAGTGGCCGTAGCGCGAGAAGGCGCGAGCCCGTCAGCTAACCCCGGAGGCCCGACCGAGGGGTACCCAACTTGCCGCACGCCGCCGTGCGCACCGTCGCGCTTGCCGTCTTTTCCCTGCTTTGCGGTGGGGTCGCGGCCGACGCGTCCGAGACGGGTGGTGCCGTCATGCCCGAGGCTCCGCGCGTGGAGACGGTCCGCTGCGTGTCCAGCGGCGACCTTGCATGCGCGTCGCGGCGGACGGCGGTCCGCGGCGGGACCGTGCGGATCGCAGGCAGCGGCCTGCGCCACTCGAAGAAGGTCGTCTTCATGGGCCGGCGCACGCGCAGTGACGACGTCGCAACGCGCCCGCGGCACCGCAGCGCGGGTCATCTGGAGGCCGACGTCCCGAGTCGCGCGCGCAGTGGGCCGATCAGGATCGTGGACAAGCTCGGCAGACAGACCACCACCAAGCAGGCGGTGCGGGTGGTCGTGGCGCCTCCGATCGACGTCGCCCCCGGGGCGGGCTACTACTTCGGCGGCCAGCGCAAGCCGACGTTCCGCTTCACTGCGCGGCGTGCGGGGCCCGTGCAGGTCGAGGTGGTGCACCAGGGAGACGAAAGCCTGCTTACCTCGATCCTCGCGACGGTGTCCGCCGGGCACAACAGCGTCACCTGGGACGGGCTGGTCCGAGGCCAGCCGGCCCCGAGCGGCGCCTACTCCTTCCGCCTCGCGGGTGCTGCAGGCCAGGCCGCCGGTAGCGACCAGCCGTTTGCCCTCTTCGATCACCTGTTTCCGATTCGCGGCAAGCACAACCTCGGCTACACGAAGACAAACCAGTTCGGCGGGGCTCGCGGGCATCAGGGCACGGACATGTTCGCCGCCTGCGGGACCCGCCTCGCCGCTGCGCGCGGCGGCAGGGTTCAGTACGCGGGCTACCACTCGCGCGCCGGCAACTACGTCGTGATCGACGGGTCCGGCACGGGCAACGACTACGCCTACATGCACATGCGCCGCCCGTCACTCGTCTCGACCGGCCAGCAGGTGTTCACCGGCCAGAAGCTCGGTGAGGTGGGCGAGACCGGTCGCGCGAGCGGCTGTCACCTTCACTTCGAGCTGTGGACGGCGCCGGGCTGGTACGAGGGAGGCAGGCCGTTCGACGCGCTGCCATCGCTCAAGGTCTGGGACAGCTACGGCTGAGGAGGAATAGAGGTACGTCCACTCGGCCGCGCGACCCCCTAAAGGCGCCGCGGCGGCGCGCCGATGCTGCGGACATGTTCGATCTCGAGCAGGCGCTGCGACGGGTGATCGAGACCGAGGGCTCGGATCTGCACCTCAAGGTGCCCGCGCCTCCGATCATCCGGCGCCGCGGCAAGCTCGAGCCGATCCCGGGCACCGAGCCGCTGACCTCGCAGGACACCGAGCAGATCTTCCACTCGATGCTCGCCGATCCCGGCAAGCTGAAGGAGTTCGAGGCCGAGAACGAGGTGGACTACGCCTTCGCCGTCCCGGGGCTGGCGCGCTTTCGCGTGAACGCCTTCCGGCAGCGCGGCTCGATCTCGATCGTCTGTCGCGCGATCCCGTTCAAGATCAAGAGCGTGGCCGAGCTTCTCCTCCCCCCCGTGATCAACGACCTGTCAGATGAGGAGCGGGGCATCATCCTCCTCACCGGCACAACGGGCTCGGGCAAGTCCACCACCCTCGCGGCGATGATCGACCGCATCAACAGCACCATGTCCAAGCACATCGTGACGATCGAGGACCCGGTGGAGTTCCTGCACAAGGACAAGCTCTCGATCATCAACCAGCGCGAGGTGGGCGAGGACACGGGATCGTTCAAGCGCGCGCTAAGACGTGTCCTGCGCCAGGACCCCGACGTGATCCTCGTGGGCGAGATGCGCGACGAGGAGACCGTCGCCACGGCGCTCTCGGCCGCGGAGACCGGCCACCTCGTGCTCTCGACGCTGCACACGCTCGACGCACCCGAGACGATCAACCGGATCATCGACTTCTTCCCGCCCCACATGCATCAGCAGGCGCGGGCGATGCTGGCGGGCACGCTGAAGGGCGTCATATCTCAGCGGCTGGTTCCGACGCCCGACGGCAAGGGCCGCGTGGCCACCTGTGAGGTCCTCCGCATGACCGGTCGGGTCCGGGACATGATCATGAACCCGGACG
>DASZCV010000005.1:0-10090 GCA_035942755.1 Thermoleophilaceae bacterium | reverse complement strand
GTCACGTACACGCGCTCGCCGTCGAGTGAGACCTGCAGCATCTGGGGACCGCCGGTGAGCGGCCGGTCCGCCTTGGGATGGCCGTTGTCGCGGCCCAGTAGCCCACCCAGCCAGACCTGCGAGCGCAGTTGCGGGTTCGTTGGGTCGGAGACGTCGTAGTGGCGCAGGTCGCCGTGCAGCCAGTTGGAGAAGAAGAGGTCGCGGTCGTCCATCGAGAGCACGAGGTCGGTGATCAACCCCGGTACGCCACCGGGGAGGGGCCAGCCCTCGAGCTCCTCGTTGGCGACGTCGATGACGTTCTCCGCTGCCCACGACCCGTTCGGCTTGTGGAAGCGCAGGATGTTCGACGACAGCGTGGCGCCGACGAAGCCCTGCAGCGACTCGGGGTCATGCTGCCAGCGGATCTCGAGCGGGATGAGCCCCTCATCGCCAAGGTCGAGGGTCTGGGTCTTGACCTTGCGCTCGAGATCCCAGAAATGCAGCTGGCGGCCGTACTTGCCGGCGGCCACGTCTGCCGGGTCGAACCCGTCCTTGAACGTGTTGGGCGCAGCCCACTCGCTCGAGACGAGCGTGTTGTGGCGCGGCTGATACCAGAAGTCGTACATCAGCTGCTGCTCGTCCTGCTGCTCCTCCCAGCGTCCGAGCACGGAGAAGTCCTTTGCGTCGAGCACCGCGAAGCCGCCGGGAGCGTTGCCCTCGCGATCGCCGAGCATCGAGACCGTCACGATCCCGCCGGGCATGCAGTGGACGGTGTGCGGGCCGGTGTAGCCGCAACCCATCGCCAGCTCTTCCGCCTCGATGACCTTGCGGATGCGCGGGTTCCGCGGCTCGGAGACATCGACGATGTGAAGGCGCGATGAGCGGAAGCCGGGAATGATCAGCGTGTCGCGGGCGATGTCCGAGTGGCACGCAGACGAGCATGCGTTCCAACCGAAGTGATGCAGCTCGTCCCCCACGTTGGGCATCGCGACACGCTCGACCACCTCGCTGTAGGAGCCCGATTCGGGGTCGGTGTCCACCACGGCAAGGAAGTCCGGTTGATCGATGCCGGTGCCCTCGTAGAGGCACGCCACGTAGACGAACTGCTCCGGCGGCTGCCTGAGGGCCTCCTCAGGCGAGGCGAAGCCGGGGCCCGAATGCTCGTGGTGGGTCATCAAGTCCTCTCCTCTGCGCGTATGTCGCCGGCAGGTCGGGATCCTAGTATGCGCCCGCCGTGTACCGTCATCGTGATGCTCGGACACCGGGGCGCAAGCGGAGCCAGCGGCGAGATCTCTCCGCTGACGAGCTTGGGTGAGGTGCATCTGACCGTGTCCGACCTCGACCGGTCGGTTGCCTACTACGGACGGACGGTCGGCTTGGAGGTGCTCGACCAGGGTGCCGGCGGGGCCACCCTCGGAGTGGGCGAACGCCGGCTGCTGGTGCTTGCCGAGGAGCAGGGTGCGCGGCCGGCTGCGCGTCACACCGGCCTCTACCACTTTGCGCTGCTGGTCCCGCAGCGACGCGATCTCGCGCGCTGGCTGGCCCATGCCGCACGCGAGCGGGTGCCGCTTGCCGGCCTCTCCGATCACTTCGTGAGCGAGGCGCTCTACCTCAGCGACCCGGACGGACACGGCATCGAGATCTACTGGGACCGCCCGCGGGAGGTGTGGGAAGGGCAGGTCGGCGCGCGGATGACCACGCTCCCGCTGGACGTCGACGACCTGCTCGGCGAGCTGAAGGAGCCGGAGGAGGTCTTCCCCGGCCTGCCGTCCGGAACGGTCATGGGCCACGTCCACCTGAAAGTGGCCTCGATCGCGGAGACCGTGGCCTTCTACCGCGAGCTGCTCGGCTTCGGCCTGATGGCACAGCTCGGCGCACACGCGGCGTTCCTCGGCGCGGGCGGCTACCACCACCACATCGGCGCCAACACCTGGGAGAGCGCCGGTGCGCCGCCCCCGCCGCACGGGACCGCGGCCCTTCGCCACGTCACGATCATCCTGCCCGACCGGATGGAGCGAGACCGGATCCTCGACGGCCTGATCAGTCGCGGGCACGAGCCTCAGGTAGTGGCGGACGGCGCGCTCGTCCGCGACCCCTCCCAGAACGCGCTACTGCTGGCAGTGCCCTAGGCACCAACGCCCCGCCCTCGCCATCGACTTCGATCGGTACCAGCGGTCTCCGACCTACGACGCCCGAGGGCGGTTGTGGGCACAACCACCTGCTATGCTTCGACATAAGTTAATTGCGTACACAATCTTATGAGCGGCGCACACTCGCCGCCCTAAAAAGGGAGAAGACTGCTGTGACCACCACCGCACCAAGCCGCACACTGATCCCGACCGGCACCTGGGTCGTGGACCCCTCTCACTCACGCGTCGAGTTCCAGGTCAAGCACCTCGGCATCGCCTCCGTGCGCGGCGACTTCGAGGCGTTCGAGGGCGTGCTCGAGATTGGAGAGGATCCCAGCTCCTCCAAGGCCTACGGCACCGTCGAGCCTGCCTCGGTGAACACCAACGACGAGAAGCGCGACGAGCATCTCCGCTCGGCCGACTTCTTCGATTCGGAGCAGCACGGCCGGATCGACTTCGCCTCTACCTCGATCGTCCCGGTGGGCGACGACAGGTTCGAGATCAAGGGCGACCTGACCATCCGCGGGATCACGCGCGAGGTCAGGCTCGTGGCCGAGGTGACCGGCACCGAACGGGACCCCTGGGGCAACGAGCGCGTCGGTCTCGAGGTGACCGGTGAGATCGACCGGGGCGACTACGGCATCTCCTTCAATCAGGTACTCGGCAGCGGCAACGTCCTCGTGTCCGAGAAGGTGAAGCTGCACCTGGACGTCTCCGCGGTCAAGCAGGCGTAGAAGCGACGGGACGGCCGGCGGTACCAGACCGCCGCCGGCCGCACCCGCCCGGCAGGGCATCGCCGCGGTGTCGCCCACGCCGCGCACGTCGCTCTCGAGCGCGTGCTCGCTCCCCTAGCATGGTGGCCGATGGGTGACATTGGAGACCCGATCCGCGAGACGGAGCGTCCAGAGCCAGTTAGAGTGCCACTGCCGGAGCCCCCGCCCTCCCAGCCCCAGCCGCGTCCGCAGCCGCGGCCCGAGCCGGTCAAGACATGAGCGCCGAGCCCGTAGCCGAGCCACTCGCGGGCTTTCGGCAGTGGGGCTCGCGCAGGGGGATGCTCTTCTCGGGCATCTTCGTGGCGGGGCGCTTCGTTCCCAATCCCGCCCTCCACCAGGTGGCCCCGCGGGCGGTGCCCTCGCCGTGGCCTACGGACGCTGATCGGGTGGCCAAATGCTTCGCGCTTCGGGGCCACGAGGCGCCTCACCGCGACTGCCGCTGCGGCTACGCCGCCTACTACGCCCTCCCCGAGGAACCCGAGCTGCCCGCCCCAGAGGCCGTTTGGGGCGCCGTCGTGGCCTGGGGCCGGATCGTCGAGTGCGAGAGCGGCTTTCGCGCTCAGTACGCCCGGCCGGTCGCGCTGCTGGAATGCAACGACCCCCTCGACCGGCGCAGGGTGAAGCTGGTGGCGCGCGCGGCACAGGAGTACGCGATCCCCCTTCTGTCTCGCGAGGAGCTGATCGCCTATGCCGGCTGGCACGGCGAGCTGCCGGCCTGATCGAGCGGTGCGTCCCGGCGCTCGAGCCACGCCGCAGAGCGAGCGCGGCAGCGCGGCCCCCGCAGCTTCTGTGCGACAGGATCGGACCATCTCGATGACGGCTCCCACCCGAACGGTCGCCGCCCTCCTGGCTCTCGCGCTCGTGCCGGCCGGGTGCGCCGACACGGAAGAGAAGGCAGAGAAGAAGGCGCCGCGGGAACGTGCCGACCCGCCGGCGAAGCCGCCGCCCGGCTGGCGGAGCGTCAGGAACCCGGACGCCGGCTTCACGATCGCCATCCCGAAGACGTGGCCCGCGGTCAGCGGCCGCGGCCGGACGATGGCGCGATCGGATGACAGGCTCGTGGCGGTGTCCATCTCGGCTGACCGTACGGCCCGCGGGCGCCAGCTCTCAGCGCCTGCCTACGCGCGGCGCACGATCGCGACCGTGCCGGACTTCGCGGGAATCGTGGGCAAGCGGATCTCCCGCGTGCCAGGCTCGAGGTATGACAGCGCCGTCTTGACGGCGACGGGCACGGTGAGCCCGAGCGACCTCTCCCAGAGGATCACGGTGGCCATCTTCCAGCGGCCCGGAAGGGTGAGTTACGGCGTGCTGGTCTTCCGCAACGCCGGAGTGAAGCCGCGGTTGCACGACCGAACGATCGATCGAATGCTCCGGACCTTCCGCGCCCAGCCCCGCTCCGGCTAGCTCTCGCGGTCGGGGTACACATCGTCGATCGTGGTGAGCGCCACATACGGCGCACCGACCGCGGCCTCGATCGTCTTCCTGCCCCCCGTCAGCCGGTCGAGCACGCTCAGGACGCCCACCACCTCGAGCCCCTCCTGGCGGACCCGCTCGATCGCGGCCACGGTCGACCCGCCGGTGGTGACCACGTCCTCGACGATCAGGCAGCGTTCGCCCTTGGCCAGAGGCGGGCCCTCGATCCACCGCTGCAGACCGTGGACCTTGCGCTCCTTGCGAACGAAGAAGGCGTTGACCTCAGCCCCGCCGGCAAGCGCTGCGCAGGCCACCGGGTCCGCACCCATGGTGAGCCCTCCGACGGCCGTGGCGCCCACGCGCGCCACCTCGGCCGCAAGCAGCTCGGACAGCGCCCGGAACCCGGCCGGGCGCAGGATCGCTCGCTTGGCGTCCACGTAGTAGTCGGCTTCCAGACCGCTCGAAAGGGTGACCCTGCCGACTACGAGGGCGTGCTCGCGCAGCTCTCTCGAGAGCCGCTCGCGGGCGCTCATGCGCCGTCGTCATGTGTCGAGGGGTACAAGTGCGGACTCGAGGACGGCACGGCGGCTGCCGATGGTAGGGAAGCGATGGGCACGCTACTCAGGACGGCGGCGATCACGGCGGCGTTCTTCGTCGCGCTCAGCTTCCTGCTGTTCGCCGTCGACCAGTCCGAGGAGGGCTCGGCCAACCAGGTCGAGGCGGTCGACGGATCGAGCGGCCGGACAGGCTCTGAGAGCGAGGTGGACGCTCCCGCGCCCGGCCGCGAAGTCGAGGACCTGCGGGAGGCGCGCCACACGGGCCTCCGCGAGGTGATCGACGACGGAAACGACCTACTCGTGGCCCCCTTCACCGGCGTCGTCGGGTCGAGTGACATCTGGGTCGAGCGACTGGTGCCCGCCGCGCTTGCCCTGGTGCTCTACGGGCTTGGCGGCATGCTGCTTGCCAACTTCGTGCCGAGGCGGCGGCGGCGCAGGACCGACTGGCGCCACGCGGCGGGCTAGCGGTAGACGAAGATCGTCTCTCCGAGCGATATCTGGCGATTGATGTCCGCCGCGTTCGGGATAGGCACCCGGATGCAGCCGTGGCTGGCCGGGTAGTTGGGCACGGAGGGGTAGCCGTGAATGGCGTAGCCGCCGATGAAGTAGTTGGAGTGCAGCATGCCGTGCGAGTTGGTGCCCGGCTCCTTCCTGTAGAAGCGGAAGGTGCCGAAGACGGTAGGCGTGGAGGACTTGCCCGAGGAGGCGTGGTAGACCCGCCGGGCCCTGCCGCGGTCGATCATCGCGAGCACCTGACGGGACCAGTCGAACTCCACGTGGCGGCCAGCACGCGGGTAGCGCGCGCGGAACGCCCCGCGGCCGCGCAGGACGAGCGAGAACACGCGCTTGCCGGCATGGCCGTTGCGGCCCAGTCCGTTTGTCTTCTTGAACGCGAGCACCGCGCGTGAGGTACCGCCGTCGTAGGAGCCGGTGACGGGCACGGCAAATCCGAGACGCCTGAGGCCCCGCTGCAGCAGCAGCACCTTGAGTCCACGCGCGCCCTGGCTCGCCTGCGGGGCGATCACCCTGACGCTGACGACGCGCGAGCGAAATGCGCCCTGCGTCGGGGTGACCCCGTGGCGGATGACCAGCTTGACGAGCCCGCGCCTGCGCGCGGTGAACGCGAAATCGACCCGGCCGCCCCCGCGTGCCTGGTGAATCGCCGCACTCCGGGTGGCCACGAGACGGCCGCCGCGGTAGATCGCAAGTACCGCTGACTGGCCCGGCACGAAGGGGCGCGAGGTGCCGATCACTCGCAGGCGGGTGCCGGCGGCCACGTACCGAGCCCGCTTGGTGGCCTGGCCGCCACGGACGGCGATCGAGATCCGCGGGGCGGCAGGCTCCGGCTTGGGGGCCGCAGGGGGGCTCTGGCTGAACTGCGCCGGTGGGGGCGCCGGCTCCTGTGCGAGCGCGGTCGGTGACAGCGCCGCCGCCGTGGCGAGCATGCATGGAAGGATCGACCGCCTCATCGGCCCGGAACCCTACTTCGCGCGCGGCTGTCGAGCGCCGATCGGCCACGGCGCGCGCACCGGCCGGGCCCGAGTCAGGCCGGCGCAGCCCTCGGTCTCTGCCCCAGCAGACGCGGCGCCAGCACACACGCGGCCAGCACGAGCGGTCCGACCACCAGCGAGACCTGCCAGCCGCCGTCGGCCTGGGCCGCGTATGCCACGGAGTTGTTGAACGCGTGCATCCCGATCACGGGGAACAGCGAGCCCGTCTTCTCGTACACCACGCAGAACACGAAGCCGAGCAGCGCCAGCGGAGGCAGCAGGAGCAGGGCATCGGCACCCTCGAAGTTGTAGTGGATGGCGCCGAACAGCAGGCCGTCGAGCACCGCCGCGCCGACCATCGTGAACCGGCTGCGAAGGGCCTTGTAGAAGAACCCGCGGAAGAAGAGCTCCTCGGCCACAGGGGCCACGATCATCACCATCAGGCCCGCCACTATCAGCCCGAACGTACCCTCGTCCGCCCCGAGGTCGTCCGTGACGCCCTGTTCGACATCGACGGGCACGATCACCGAGTAGAGGGCCGCGACCACGTAGAACGCCACGATCCCCGCCACGGCCCAGCCGAGCCCAAGCCAGAACGGAGTGCGACGCAGCCCGAAGTGCCAGGGCTTGGGCCTGCTCACGAAGCTCGCGAAGAGCACGGCGGTGCCCACCAGCACCACCGCCTGGACGAGCGTCGCGAGCACGACGAATCCCGGTGAGTCGCTCTCGCCATCCGCCCCGATGATCGCTGCGCCGAGGCCCACCAGCAGCATCGTGCCGGTGATCCCGACGAGGAACGCCCAGAGCGCGAACAGGGCCGGCCACCTGGGGGCGCGCTCCACTCCCTCGGGGCGCTCGGGAAGCTCCGGCGGAGCGGGGGTGGAGGTGGGCGTCTGCATCCGGAGATCTAGATTAGGGAGAGGAGCTCCTCCAGCGACCGAATCGCCTCTACGCCCTCGGGTGCGTCACCGCCGCGCGCGATCAGCACCGCCCGCAGCCCGGCCGCGCGTGCGCCGGCCACGTCGCTCGCCAGCGAGTCGCCGACGTGCAGCGCCTCACCGGGGCCGGCGCCCGCAACATCGAGCGCGGCGCGGAAGATCTCGCGGGAGGGCTTGGCGGAGCCGACGACCGCCGAGGAGACGACCCCGTCGACCAGTTCTGCCAGGCCCGTCCGCTCCAGCCATTCGGGCAGCGAGCAGTCCCAGTTACTGACGACCACCAGCCGAACGCCCTGCCCTCGCAGCCCTCGCAGCGCGGGCGGCGCGTCGGGAAAGACGCGCAGCTCGAGCGCCTCGAGCATCGCCTGGCGCACCGCCGCGCGCTCGAGGTCTCGCTGGCCGAGGGCGTCGTGGAGCACCCTTGCGCAGTCGTCTCGCAGGGCTTCCAGCGCCGGAGCATCGCTGCCCTGCATGTGGTTTGCCAGGTAGTGACCGATCTCGGCGGCGAAGCCCCGTGCGGCGGCCTCCTCGCCCACGTCGATGCCGGTCTTCTCATGCAACCGGGTGCGCAGCCGGGGCGCCGGAGGCTCCAGCTCCACGAGGGTGTCGAACATGTCGAGCAGCACGGCTCGTGTGCCGATGCCCATCAGGCAACCCAGTACCAGCCGGCGAACTGGCTCACGAAGAGGCACAGCACGACGGCCGAGAGAGCCGTTGCGTGCCCCGTGATCCTGCGCTCCTCACAGAAGAGAGCGAGCCACATGAAGATGGGGAAGAGCACCGCCAGGAAGCGTGGCAGCGACATCAGCGGCTGCGGGCCGACCGGGTAGCTCAGCGGCAGCATGAGCGCGGCCGTCACGTACGCCCCGTAGGCGAACGGCAGGCGCCGCAGCACGCCCACAGCGGCGCAGAGGCCGAACGCGAGGAACCCGAAGAGCATGAGGTTGTGCGCAGACACCCGGAACGGGTCGCCGGCGGCCGCCTGGAAGAAGACGTGCTCGCGCGAGCCGGAGAGCAACTGCCGTGCGCCGGCCCAGGCGGCCACGAGACCGTCCCAGGCGCCGCCGAGTGGACCTGCGAACTCCCGCGCCCAGGAGTCCTGGACGGATGAGAAGGCCAGCGGGTCGCCGTGGGAGAGGCCGAGGTAGGCGGCGTAGGCGATCAACCCCGCGGGCGCCAGCACGAGCCAGCCGGCTTCCGGGCGTATCGCGTGCACCGGGCGCAGCGCGCCAAGCAAGCCCTCCTCGCGCCTGGACTTGCCTCCTGGCCGATCGCTCCGAGGGCCGTAGAGGTAGAGGATCGCGAGCGGCACCAGCAGCAGGATGCCGGCACTTCGCGTGCCAGAGGCGGCCGCGGCGGCCATTCCCGCCCACGCCCATCGGCCCGTCCGAGCCGCGTAGAACGCGCCGACCGACACCAGCAGGAAGAGGCTCTCCGAGTACGGGGCGCCGAAGAAGAGCGATCCCGGGAAGGCGCAGAGCAGCACGAGCGTCGGGGTCCCCACGCGTGGCCCCAGCTCGAGGGTCACCAGCCGGAAGAGCAGGTAGAGCGCCCCCAGGAAGCCGACGAGCGCGACCACGTACGAGGCCACGAGCAGCGCCCCGCGGGAGCCGCCGCCCAGCTCCCCGACCCCTCGCACGAGCAACGGGTAGAGCGGAAAGAAGGCGGTGCTGGGAGAGTCGTCGTGACCGTAGCCCGAGTCGGCGATACTCAGGTACCAGACCGCGTCCCACCGCGCGAGCGGCGCGAGGAGCGCATCGCCTACTCCGCCCAGGGGGTGGGTGAGCGCGGGGTCGTCGAAGCGCTCCGCGTTGCGGCCCGGGATGCCCCCCGCGCCCACCGCGAGCGCCGAGGGGATGGCCACCACGAGGATCGCGATCCGGCTCCACAGCCAGACCCGTGCCGCGGCCCGCAGCGCCTCGGACTCCGCGGCGCCTGCGGCTGCCAGCGCCAGCGCTCGGCGCAAGCGTCGGGCGAGCGGGGGTTCCCTGGAAGTAGCCTCATACGCCATGCGGGTGGCCGATCTTTCCATGGCGGCGTCGTTCGTGGACGAGCACTCGGACGAGATCACGGCGGTCGCCACGGTGCTGGTCGCGCTCGTCCTGGCCAAGCTGGTCGACCGCTCGCTCCGGCTGCGCGGCCAGAAGCTCGGGGAAGTGGTGTCCGGAGGGGCGCTGTCGCCGGTGGCCGACACGCGGCTGCGACTCGTACGGCGTTTCGTCTTCGCCACGATCATCGTGATCGGAGTCGCCCTGGCGCTCGCCCAGTTCCCGTCGGTCAAGCGGGTGGCCACGGGGGTCCTCGCCTCCTCCGCGGTGCTCGGGCTGGTGGTCGGCTTCGCGGCCCGCCAGACGCTCGCAAACGCGATCGCCGGCATCCTGCTGGCGATCACCCAGCCGATCCGGATCGGCGACCTCGTGACCTTCGAGGAGCAGACGGGCGAGGTCGAGGACGTACGCCTGACCTACACCTACATCCGTTGCGACGACGGCCGGCGGTTGATCGTGCCCAACGAGCGGCTGGCGCAGAGCACGGTGCAGAACCACACGATCGTCGACCCGCGGCTTCAGGTCGAGGTGTCCGTGTGGCTGGAGCCGGGCGCGGACGCAACGAGAGCACTCGAGGTGCTCTCACAGGACGACGAAGTCGACGCGCGCGTGGCGGAGGTGGACAAGGAGGGCATCCGCGTGGCGGTGAGCACCTGGACCGACGGTCCGGGGAACCGCGGACGTGTGGCAGCGCGCCTGCGTGAGGAAGGTCTTCGCCGGCTGCGCGACGAGTCTTTATCCTGAGTGCTCGAATGCCGATGAG
>DASZCV010000004.1:0-4111 GCA_035942755.1 Thermoleophilaceae bacterium | reverse complement strand
CACCAGACCCACCCCGTCGTGGCCGCCATACGCGCAAGCGACGAGCTGTGGCCGGCCGCGCTGGTCCTGTGCCCCGAGCCGATCGAGCAGGGCGAGAAGGAGCTGGTCTCGGCCCACGCCGCGCGCCTGTGTGCGTCTCTGGGCGTCGACGGGGCGATCCTCACGAAGGAGGGCGGGGGCAACGCCGATGCCGACGTGTCGCTGAAGATGGACCTCCTCGAGGAGGAGGGCGTCACCGCCGTGGGGATCTTCGCCGAGATGGCGGGGCGCGATGGCACCGGTCCGTCGCTCGTGGTGCCCCCCGCCAAGGCCACGGCGATGGTCAGCGCGGGCAACTACGACGAGGTGCTGACCCTGCCGGGCTGTGACCGCGCGCTTGGCCGCGAGCAGATCGCCTTGCTCGACGACCGGCCCTCGACCGACGAGATCGAGCTTCCGGCCGCCGCCGTCCTGTGCGCGCTGAGCCCGCTCGGCTGGGGCCGCCTGACCTGTTACGAGGCCGCCTGATGCGCGTCGTGCACTACGTCAACCAGTTCTTCGCCGGAGTGGGTGGCGAGGATGAGGCAGGAGCCGAGCCCGAGCTGCGCACAGGCGCGATCGGCCCGGGAAGGCGATTGGCCTCCCTCCTGGGCGACGATCACGAGCTGGTGGCCACGATCTTCTGCGGCGACGACTACGCCGCCGGGAACCCCGGGTTCGCGCCGACCCTGATCGAGCAGGCCAAGGAGGCCGGCGCCGAGCTGCTCCTGGCCGGGCCCGCCTTCACGAGCGGGCGCTACGGCGTGGCATGCGGACGCATCGTGGCGGCGGCCGCGGAAGCCGATCTTCCGGCCCTGGCCGCGATGAACCCGGACAACCCCGGGCTGGCCGAGGCCGCCGGCGCGCCCGTGGTGGAGAGCGGCGTCACGGCCCGCGAGATGGGACCCTCGCTCGAGCGCCTGGTCGCCGCTGCGCGCAAGCTGGCCGCCGGCGAGGAGCTGAGCGCCGACGACGGTCTGATCGGCAACGCCGCGCGCACGAACCGGATGGCCGAGCGCAGTGCTGCCGAGCGCTCAGTGGACCTGCTCGTGCGCCGGCTGGAAGGCGACAGGGACGCCACCGAGATCCCGCTGCCCGACTTCGACCAGGTGACCCCGGCGGCCCCCGTCTCGGACCCGGCCGACGCTTTGATCGCGCTCCTCACCGAGGGCGGCTTCGTGCCGGCCGGCAACCCCGACCGGCTCGAGTCCGCGCGCGCGACCAAGTGGATTCGCCACTCCCTCGAGGGGCGCGACTCGCTCGAGGAGGGTGAGTTCGAGTCCGTGCACGGAGGGTTCTCCACCCAGTGGGCAAACGCCGAGCCCAACCGCATCCTCCCGCTCGACGTGGCCCGCCAGCTCGAAGGCGAAGGGGCCATCGGCGGGCTGCACACGGAGTACTTCGCCACCACCGGCAACGGCACCACGGTGGCCGACGCGCAGCGGTTCGGCACGGAATGGGCGGCCGAGCTGCACGAGGCCAACATCCAGGCCGCGATCCTCACCGCCACCTGAGGGACGGGAACGCGTTGCGGGTCAACGCTGAGCAAAGAGCTGGAGCGCGCGGGGATACCCACCGTGCTCCTGTGCAACCTCGTATCGATCGCTCAGCGGGTCGGCGCCCCCCGGATCGTGGCGACGAGAGGTATCCCCTATCCCGCGGGCGACCCCTCCCTGAGCCCCGACGGGGAGCGGGCCTGGCGCCGCCAACTGCTGGAGCGCGCGCTGCACGCGCTGGCCACGCCGGTGACCGAGCCGACGGTCTTCGACGACGAACCGGCAAGATGAGCGTCCATGGCTGATCCCGTCGTCTCCGCCGCCAGCGCCGTGCTGGCCCACGTGCCCGGCCTCGCGCGGCACGGCTCCAAGCCCTCACGCGAGCTCCCGCGCGACCCCGAGGTCGAGTCGCGCTTCCTCGGCTCGCTGCGGACTTTCGAGCAGGCCGTGGCCTACGCCCCCCACCAGGCGTTCCTCGGCACCCGGCATCCACGCGACCTGCCCAAGCGGCCGTGGATCGACGCGGCGCCCGACGGCGAGGGCCGCTACGCCGGAGTGGGCGAGCTGATGCCAGAGGACGAGTTCCTCGGCCTGATGGCGGCTGTGGACGAGTTCGACCTCGTCAAGCTCGGCGGCAGCGACGCAGACGCGTTGGTGGACAAGCTCGGGCAGCACCCGCTGGCCGACCGCATCGACCTCGAGCGCGTGGCAGCCGCCGGCGCAGACGCCGAGGCCGTGGCCGGCGAGCCCGGCGCGGTGCCCCTCCACATCGCCGGCGATCGGCTGGCCGGGGCCATCCGGCGGGCGGACGAGTTCGACGAGGCGCTGAGCGCCCGCGTGCTCCTGGAGAACCTGGCCGGCAAGGCAAGCGCGGTGCTCGCGTTGCTGCGCCTGCTCGAGGACAACGAGATCGAGGCCGACTCGATCGACTACGTGATCGGCGCCGGCGAGGAGGCGATCGGAGACCGCTACCAGCGGGGCGGGGGCAACCTGGCCAAGGCCGTCGCGGCGACTGCCGGGCTGAGCGAGGCCTCGGGGATGGACGTCAAGAACTTCTGCGCCGCACCGGTGCCGGCGCTCGTGGTGGCCGGCAGCCTCGTGGCATCGGGGGTGTTCCGCCGTGTGGTCGTGGTGGCAGGCGGGTCGCTGCCCAAGCTGGGGATGAAGTTCCAGGGCCACCTCAAGAACGACTTGCCGGTGCTCGAGGACGTGCTCGGCGGCTCGGCGCTGCTCGTGGAGGCAGACGACGGCGAGTCGCCTCGGGTGCGCCTCGACTCCGTGGGCCGCCACCCGGTGGCGGCGGGCTCGTCCAACCCGAAGGTCATGGAGGCGCTGTCAGTCGCCCCCCTCGAGCGGCTTGGTATGGGGATGCTCGACATCGACGACTACGCCACCGAGCTCCACAACCCGGAGATCACGGAGCCGCAGGGCTCGGGCAACGTGCCGGAGCGCAATTACAAGACGCTCGCCGCCCTGGCGATCCGGCGCGGCGACATCACTCGGGAGGACATCGCCGATTTCGTCCAGACGCGCGGGATGCCGGGCTTTGCGCCCACCCAGGGACACATCGCCTCGGCGCTCTGTTACCTCCCCCACGCGCGGGCGCGTCTGCTGAGCGGCGAGGCCCAGCGCGTTCAGCTGATCGCCAAGGGCAGTCTCTTCCTGGGCCGGATGTCCGAGGGCTCGGACGGGATGAGCGTGTTACTCGAACGCAACAACGGGGGAGGCTGATCGAATGGCAGAACTGACCGAGGCGACGCGGGAGAACTTCGACGAGCTCGTGGCCGACGGGACGACCCTGGTGGACGTGTGGGGGCCTGACTGCCAGCCGTGCCTGGCGCTCATGCCCCACGTGGAGAAGCTGGCGGACGCGCGGGCGGACGAGCTCAAGGTGGTCAAGCTCGAGGCGCAGAAGGCACGGCGCGTGTGCATCAACCTCAAGGTGCACGGGCTGCCCACGTTCCTGCTGATGAAGGAGGGCGAGGAGGTCTCGCGCCTGTCCGCCTCCTCGATCAGCCCGGCTGAACTCAATGACTGGCTCGACAAGAGCCTCGGGGAGATGAAGGAGGAGGTGAGCTAGCACCCATGTTCGATGGCAAGCAGGTCGTCGTGCTCGGCGAGCGCGACGGAATAGCAGGCCCGGCGATCGCCGCGTGCGTCAAGAGCGCAGGCGGAACCGTGGCCTTCGCGTCGACGGAGTGCTTCGTCTGAACGGCCTCGGGGGCCATGGACCTGAATAGCCAGGAAACGATCAAGCGTCTTGCCGACGAGCACGGACCCGACCAGCTGGTCGTGGTCCTCGGTGCTCCGGACCCGGAGAGCGCAGAGATCGCAGCCGAGACAGTCGTGCTCGGCGATCCGACCTATGCAGGTGCCTTGGCCGAGGCCCAGTTGGGCCTCACCGTGTATCACGCGCTCGAGCCAGAGTTCAAGGACCAGATCAGCGACGAGGTCTGGGAAGACCAGATCGGTGTGATGGCCGACGTGCTCGAGGGCGACGAGATAGCCACTGCCGTGAAGGGCATGCGCGACCAGAAGCCAGACGGCGGCGGGGCCTAGCCGGTCCCCGGCCGCCATCCGGCGGGACATCGCGATCC
>DASZCV010000003.1:0-2468 GCA_035942755.1 Thermoleophilaceae bacterium | reverse complement strand
GCGCTGCACCCCGGTGCCATCGGCGTTCATCGTGAAGATCTCGTGGTTTCCGGACTCGTGGCCCGCGGTGCCCCCCACACCCCTCTCGAAGGCGATCTTCGTGCCGTCCGGAGACACGGCCGGCTCGGTCTCGCGCTCGGGCCCCGGCGTCAGGTTGGTCGCGTTCGTGCCATCGGTGTTGATGGTCCAGATGTCCTGCGAGGCAGGAGGGCCGAAGGGGTCAGGACCGGGCACCTCCCTCACGAAGGCGATCTTTCTGCCGTCCGGGAAGAATGCGGGGTCGAGGTCTCCCGCCGGATCGGTCGTGATGCGGGTCTGGTTCGAGCCGTCGGCGTTCATGACGAAGACGTCCCCATTGGGGGGAGAGCCGGGGGAGCTCAGGCGGAAGCTGGTGTAGACGATCTTCGTGCCGTCGGGTGACCAGTCCGGCCAGAAGTCCAGCAACGGCAAATCCGGTGAGGGTCCGGTGTTGAAGGTCAGGCGCTCCACGCCGGTGCCGTCCGGGTTCATCGTGTAGATCTCCGGATCACCGTCCCGGGCGCTCGCGAAAGCGATCCTGCCGTTGTCCTTGAGGCCGGGAGCTTGGGCGGAGGCGCCCGGCGGACTCAGGACGACGAGAAGCCCGAGCGCGACGAGGGAGGCCGCGAGCGGCAGGCGACGAGGTCGTCCTGCCTCGCGCCGCCCATTGGCCGTAAAGCCGGCCCTGGCTCTCGACGGCCGCCCTGTGGAAACCTGCGGTGGAATCCTTTGGGTCTTGATCATGCCTCGAATCTAATAAAGAGACAGCGCCCGTGCTAGTGGTCAAGACACGGGCCCCTCAACTGTTGCGGAATCGGATCTTCGAGTTCGGAGTATTGAACCGTCAGCTCTCCGTGTGGACCTCAGCAGTGGCCCCAGCGCTGTGCGGTCGCGGTCGCGATCAACTCCGCGGACAGACGGCACCGCAACCGCCGCAGCAGGCATAGCCGCGATCCATCACCACCGAGCAGGTCGAGTGCTGGCTCGAGGGCATGGCTCTCGAGGCGGTGTCCAAGCGCACCCTCAACAAGCACCGCCAGGTCGTCTGCTCCGTGCTCGAGTACGTCGCCCGGCGGCCGCAGCGCTACGGGATATCCGCGCCGCCCGGCGGTGTCGGCCGGGTGAGTCCTCACGTGTCTTGGCGCTCGCGGGGCCGCCCTATGGATCGGGCCCGCGGCGCCCTTGCGCGCTGTCGTCCAACCCTTCGCGAAACCCGCTGCGCCAGCTGGGATGGCGTGGACGCCAACCAAGCTCGCGCTTGGCCTTCTCGTTGGACGCTCCGCGGACCTGCGTCATGAGCGAGACGCCGACCTCGCCGGTCGCGAGCCGGCCCAGCCACAGCGGGACGCGGCGCGGTGGCTTGGCGCCAAGCGCATCGGCCAGGGCCACCAGCCATTCGCAGACCGGCGCCGGGTCGTCGTCGACGACGTTGAGCACGCCCGGGGCCCCGTCCTGGATCGCGGCCACGGTGGCCGCGGCGGCGTCGTCGATGTGCACGAACGACCACACGCCAGTCCCCTGACCGACGATCGGAAAGCGTCGGCGGCGGATCATCTCGGCGTGCTCCCCGTCGCGTGCGAGCGACGTGCCCGGACCGTAGAGGGTGCCGTAGCGCAGGACGAGCCCCTCGAGGTCGCCGGCTCCCGCGACGGCACCCTCGAGGTGGCCGATGGCCGCCAGCGTGCGCTGCATGCCCTGGGGTGGGTGGGGATCGAGGCGGTCCTCTTCGCTCTTGACCCACGCCCCCTCTCGCGCGTAGGGCCAGCCCGCGAAGCTCTGCGCGACGACGCGCCGGGTGTCCGTGCGCCGCGCGGCCGCCAGGAGGGTGTCGGTGCCCTGCGTGCGAAGCCGATTGGTGAGCTCGAAGTCGCGGTCGAAGCGGCGGAGGTTTGCCCCCATGCTCGACAGCGCGGTCATCTCGTGCACGATCACCTCGGGCCGCGCGGCGCTCACCGCCCGCATCACGGCGTCTGCGTCGAGGCCATCGGCCACCACGGGCGCCGCGCCCACCGCCCGCAGGCCGGCGACCTTCGCCTCAGTCCGGGTCATCGCCGTCGCCTCGTGCCCCCGTTCGATGAGCAGGAGGACAAGCCTCCTGCCGATCGCCCCCGTCGCCCCCGCCACGAACACCCTCATGACCTCTCCTCTTCTGCGACCTCGCAAGGCAAGACGAAGGACAGGGCCACGACGTGACAACGCGCACGCCGACTCCGGTGTCACGCGGCGCGTGGCTACCTCGTCGGTGGCTATCGATGGACGCCGTGGACACCGACCGAGAGGTCTACGATGACCTGCGCCCCCTGATTATCTCGATCGCCTACCGGATGCTGGGCAGCATGAGCCAGGCCGAGGACGTGGTGCATGAGGCCTTCCTTCGCTTTCACCGGGGCGTACCCGCCGAGGTGGCCTCGCCGCGCGCCTACCTGACCAAGGTCACGACCCGCCTGGCC
>DASZCV010000002.1:0-2140 GCA_035942755.1 Thermoleophilaceae bacterium | reverse complement strand
CGCGTCAAGGTGGGCAGGCTGCACCGCGTCCACCGGGCGGTGTACGCGGTCGGCCATACGTCACGGTTCAGTCACGGACTCGGAGATCACAACGCTTCGTAACCTGCCGGTAACCACCGTGGCGCGCACGCTGCTCGATCTCTCCACAAGCGTGCCACGGCGGGCCATCGAAGAGGCAGAGCGGCTCGGCGTCTTCGACCTGAAAGATGTCGACGCGCTGCTTCCGGTCACGTCCGGGCGCGCGGGAAGCGCTGTCCTGGCCGGTGTTCTGCGGGACCACTCCTTCGGCACGACCATCACCCGCAGTGAGCTCGAGGAGCGCTTTCTCGCACTATGCGAAGGGAATCGCCTCCCACGCCCGGATGTCAACGCCCGCCTGGCCGGCTTCGAGGTGGACTCCCAGTGGCGTGGGGAACGCCTTGTGGTCGAGACCGACGGCCACGCGAGCCACCGCACACGCGCGCCGCCTTCGAACGGGATCGCGCGCGCGACGCCCAGCTCACGGTTGCCGGCTATCGCGTCGTCCGGTTCACCTACCGCCAGGTCGTCCAGGACAGCCGCTGGGTCACGGCCACGCTCACCCGCCTCCTGCACCACCCCCAGCCGGTGCCACGCTGACCCGCCTCCCGTGCCGCCCCGACCGCCGGGACGTTGCCCGCGCATCCGAGTGCGTAGTCTCCCGCGGGTATGACGACGTTTGCAGAGCTCGGGCTCTCCGCCCCGTTGCTGGAGGCCCTCCAGCACCTCGGCTACCAGGTTCCCACCCCTATCCAGGAGGAGACGATTCCGTTGCTGCTGGGCGGCAGCGACGTTATCGGGCAGGCCCAGACGGGCACCGGCAAGACCGCGGCGTTCGGTCTGCCGATGCTGGAGTACATCAATCCGGAGCAGCCCGAGGTGCAGGCGCTGGTGCTGACCCCGACGCGCGAGCTGTGCATCCAGGTCACCCAGGCGTTGCGCGCGTACGCCCGAAACCGAGACATCGAGGTGGTGGCCATCTTCGGCGGAGCCCCGATCCGCGACCAGGCCTCGCGACTGAAGCAGCAGGCCCAGGTGGTGGTGGGGACGGTCGGTCGGGTGATGGACATGATCGGCCGCCACTACCTGTTCCTCGACTCGGCCCGCTACGTCGTGCTCGACGAGGCGGACGAGATGCTCGACCTGGGCTTCCTCGAGGACGTCGAGACGATCCTGGGGCGCTGCCCCTCGGGCCGCCAGACCGCGCTCTTCAGCGCCACGATTCCGCCAGAGATCAAGCGGCTGGCGGAGAAGCGGATGTATGACCCGGTGACCGTGAAGGTGAAGGCCGCGACGCTCACCATCGACACCGTGAAGCAGTTCCACATCGAGGTCTCAGACCGCGACAAGCCGGACAAGCTCGCGGAGGTCCTCCAGGCGGAGCGCCCGGAGCAGGCGATCATCTTCGCCCGCACCAAGATCGGGGTGGATCGACTGGCCCGTCGCCTCGGCGACAAGGGGCTGCGCGTGAAGACCCTCCACGGGGACATGACCCAGGGTGCGCGCGACGGAGTGATGATCGCCTTCAAGGGCGGTCGCGAGCGGCTGCTGGTGGCTACCGACGTGGCCGCCCGCGGGCTCGACATCGCGGGCGTCTCCCACATCGTGAACTACGACATCCCGAATTCGCCGGACATCTACGTGCACCGCATCGGGCGAACTGGCCGCGCCGGGGACACCGGCCGCGCTATCACCCTCATCACCTCCAAGCAGCGCAGCGACCTGGCGGCGATCGAGCGCCATGCGAAGACCGAGATTCCGGTCTGGTCCGCCAACGGCAGATCGTCACGGGACGATAGGACTTCCGCACGCGAGGAACGTTCGCAGGAGTACACGGAGAGCCCGCCCCCCGCCGGTGCCCAGTCGGCTGTAGCGGTGGAGGATATCCAGCCCACGCCGAAGGCCTCCCGGATGAAAAACGGCTCGGAGGAGGATCATGAGGTCTCGCCGGAGCGCGACCTCTCGCCCGAGCGGGAGGAGCGTCCCGAGACTCGCCGCCCGCGCCACACCAAGCCGCGACGTGGGGAAGGAGGGGCCACCACGAAGCTGATCGTGGGCGCCGGCCGGGCGCAGGGCATCGAGCCGGCCGACCTCGTCGGCGCCATCGTGGACGGGTCGCACC
>DASZCV010000001.1:0-16023 GCA_035942755.1 Thermoleophilaceae bacterium | reverse complement strand
ATGAGGTTCACCTTGAACGTGTTGCGCGGGGAGAGCAGCCGCGCAAGCGCCACGGCCTGCTCGTAGCGGTCGTTCACGCCGGCAAGCATCAGATACTCCACGAAGACCTTCCGCCTGCGGCGCTCGTGCCAGCGACGGCAGGCGTTGAGCACGTCGTGAAGCGGAAAGCGGTCGTTCACCGGCATCAGCTCCGAACGCAGCGCGTCATCCGGCGCGTGGAGGGACAGCGCCAGCCGCACGGTCGGGCCATCGTGCTCGGCCAGCCGGTCGATCCCGGGTATCCATCCCACGGTGGAGATCGTGGTCCTGCTGGGGTGAATGCCGAGGTCCGGCAGCCGCTCGCAGGCAGCGAGCACCGCGTCGAGGTTGAGCAGCGGCTCTCCCATGCCCATGAAGACGGCGTTGGTGATGGCGCCATGGCTCTCAAGTGGGCGGGATCGGATGTCCCGCCCGGCCATTCCCTTCCTCCGGAAATGAAGCGCCTGGTCGAGGATCTCCGAGGGGGTGAGGTTGCGCGCGAACTTCATCGACCCGGTTGCGCAGAAGGTGCACGTGAGCGGGCAGCCCGACTGACTCGAGAGGCAGATGGAGCGGCGACCGTCGTCGTATCGCATGAGGACCGTCTCCAGCGGGCGCCCGTCGTGCGTGGAGAACAGGGCCTTCTCGGTGCCGTCGCCGGCGAGCGCCTCGCGCTCCACGTCGAGGCAGGACAGGGGCACGCGCTGCGCCAGCGCCTCCCGGAGGGCACGCGGCAGGTTCGTCATCTCCGCGTATGAGCCTGCACCGCGGGCCGTCCAGGCCCACACCTGCTCGGCGCGGAACGGCGGCTCGCCACGATCTTCCAGCACATCGCGGAGAAGCTGCATGTCCATGCTGGGAAGTGTCGCAGCCGATCATCTAGGCTCGCACTGCAATGGCCGAGCACGTGCGGGACAAGCGGATCATGCTCACCGGTGGCGCCGGCTTTCTGGGCGGGCAGGTCCGTGACCGCCTGGAGCTGGCGGGAGCGGCCGAGGTGGTGGCGGTCAGGCGGCGCGACTTCGATCTGACGGATCCCACGGCGGTGGCCGAGGCCTACGAGGTCGCCCGTCCGGACACCGTGGTCCACCTGGCCGCCGAGGTCGGGGGAATCGGTGCCAACCGCGCGAACCCGGGCCGCTACTTCTACGCCAACATGGCGATGGGCATGCACATGATCGAGGAGGGCCGCCGACGGGGGGTCGAGAAGTTCGTCCAGGTCGGGACCGTGTGCTCGTATCCCAAGTTCACGCCCGTCCCGTTCTCCGAGGAAGATCTCTGGAACGGATACCCCGAGGAGACCAACGCTCCCTACGGGATAGCCAAGAAGTCGCTGCTCGTGATGCTGCAGGCCTACCGGGAGCAGTACGGGCTGAACGGCATCTACCTGATGCCCGTGAACCTATATGGCCCGGGGGACAACTTCGACCCCGAGACCAGCCACGTGATCCCGGCCCTCATAAGGAAGTGTGAGGAGGCGCGCGCCTCAGGCGCGGGCGAGGTGGTCTGCTGGGGGACCGGCGGGGCATCGCGCGAGTTCCTCTACGTCGAGGACTGCGCCGAGGCCATCGCCGCGGCCACGGAGCGCTTCGACGGCCCCGAGCCGGTGAACGTGGGCGCCGCCAGCGAGATCTCCATCCGCGAGCTCACGGAGCTGATCGCTCGGTTGACCGGCTTCGAGGGCAGGCTGGTGTGGGATGCCTCCAAGCCCGATGGCCAGCCGCGGCGCTGCCTCGACACCAGCCGGGCCAGGGAGCGCTTCGGCTTCGAGGCCTCGACGCCGCTCGAGGAAGGCCTGCGCGCGACGATCGACTGGTGGCGCGGTGAGGCCGCTCTCGCCGGGGCCGGCGCAGACGCCGACCGCGTCTAGCCACTCCGCATGCGCCTCGCCAAGTACCTCGCCCACTCGGGCGTGGCCTCGCGCAGAGCGGCCGAGGAGCTGGTGGCCGCCGGCCGGGTCACGGTGGCCGGGGCGCGCGTGGGAGATCCCGCGCTCGACGTGAACGAGGGGAGCGGCGTGGCCTTGGACGGCCATCCCGTGGCCCCGGAGCCGCGCGAGGTGCATGTGCTCAACAAGCCGACCGGCGTCGTCTCGACCGTTCGGGACACACACGGGCGCACAACCGTGGCCGAGCTGGTTCCCTCAGCCCGCCGTCTGTACCCGGTGGGGCGCCTCGACGCCGACACCTCCGGCCTCATCCTGCTCACCAACGACGGCGAGCTGGCCGATCGGCTCACCCACCCCCGCTACGGCGTGGAGAAGGTCTACCGGGCACGTGTGAGCCCTGCGCCGGTGTCCGAGCGGGCGCTCAGACGGCTGCGCGACGGCGTGGACCTGGAGGATGGCCGCACCTGCCCCGCCGTGGTGGGGCAGCTCCGGCCGGGCCTCCTCGAGCTGGAGCTGCGGGAGGGCCGCAACCGTCAGGTACGGCGGATGTGCGAGGCCGTCGGACACCGGGTGCTGGCGCTCGAGCGCGTGGCGTTCGGGCCGCTGCGGGTGGACGGCCTGCCGGTGGGCGAGTCCCGGCGCCTCGGAGACGCCGAGCTCGAGCGCCTGCGAGGCGCGGCGGGGTGGAAGAATCGTCAGCCGTGAAGCTCAGAGCGCTCAGAGGCGCAACCACCGTCGAGGAGAATGACTCGGACGCGATCCTCGACGCAACCGAGGAGCTCCTGCGCGAGCTGATGGAGCGAAACCAGCTCTCTCCGGAGGACATGGTGAGCTGCTTGTTCACCTGCACTGAGGACCTGAACGCCGAGTTCCCCGCCGCCGCCGCCCGCCGGCTGGGGATGGGCGCCGTGCCGCTTCTCTGCTCGCGGGAGCTCGATGTGCCGGGGTCCCTGCCGCGGGTGATCAGGGTGATGCTGCACTGCTACACGGAGCCCTCCATCTCGGCCCGCCACGTCTACCTCCGTGAGGCTGTCTCGCTGAGGCGCGACCTGCAGGAGGCACAGTGAGCGGCATCGAGTTCAACCGGCGGCTGAGCGGAATCCCCGTCTATCCGGCGGCCTCGACATACGAGCACTCCGGCGACCTCGTGAAACTGGCGTCCAACGAGACGCCCTGGGGGCCGCAGCGTCGGGTGATCGCCGCGATCCAGGACCAGCTCGAGACGCTCAACCGCTACCCCGACCCGGACAAGTCAGTCATGCGCCGGGCGATCGCCGACCGCACGGGCGTACCGCCCGCGCGGGTGGCCGTGGGCAACGGGTCGTGCGAGATCCTGATGGCGGCGGGCGAGGCCCTGCTCGAGCCGGGAGCGGAGCTGGTCCACGCATGGCCGTCTTTCTCGATGTACCCGCACCTGGCCGCCCAGTCGGGGGCCACCGCGGTTAGGGTGCCGCTCGACGCGCACGGCCGCCACGACCTCGACGAGATGGCCCGCCAGGTCACGGTGGCCACCCGCCTGGTCCTGCTCTGCAACCCCAACAACCCGACGGCCACCGCGCTCCCGGTGGAGGCGATCGACGCCTTCGTGGCGGCACTCCCGCGGCACGTGGCAGTGATCGTCGACGAGGCCTACGTGGAGTTCAACATGCTCCAGGATCCCGACGACTCGCTCGATCTGCTGCCCCGGCACCCCAACCTGATCTTGCTTCGCACCTTCTCGAAGGTATACGGGCTGTGCGGGCTGCGGGCGGGCTACGCGCTCTGCTCCGAGCAGTTCCGGCTGGCCGTGGACCGCGTGCGCCAGCCCTTCTCGGTGAGCACGCTGGCCCAGGCCGCCGCCGCGGAGGCGATTCGCCACCAGGACGAGGTGGAGCGCCGCGTCGAGATGACCGCGGTCGAGCGCCTGCACCTCGAGATGGAGCTCGAGGAGCGGGGGCTCGAGAGCACTGACAGCCAGGCCAACTTCGCCTGGGTATCGCTGGGCGAGCGCGACGAGGCCGCGGTGGTGGAGGCCCTCGCCGAGCGCGGGGTGATCGTGCGCTCCGGAGCAGCGCTCGGCCAGGAGGGCATGGTTCGGGTGACCTACGGCACCCGCCCCGAGAACGACCGCTTCCTCGCGGCGCTCGACGAGGTGCTGTGAGCCGCCGCAAGGCCTTCGCGGAATCCGCCGATGTCTGCTACAAGTCATGGGGATGCTTCGAACCGCCACGCCGACCTCTCTCAGGTGTGCCCTCGCGGGCGCCCGTCGGCGTGCGTATTCGTATTGGCGATTTAGCTAGGCGTCCGGCCGCGGCAGCTTCTGCCGTCGACCGAGTCGAGTCCCCGCCGGGCGCCGACCCCACGGCCTGCAAGTAGGCCATCGCCGTACCCGCTACGTACATATCTTTGAGAGGCTTCAGGAAGACATGATGATCGTGATGAAAGAGGAGGCGACGCCGGAGGAGATCCGGGCGGTCGTCAACCGCGTGGAGTCGGTCGGTGCCCGCGCCCACCTCTCCGAGGGGGAGATCCACACCGTGGTCGGCGCCATCGGCGACCGCGAGCAGGTGGCCAACTTAGAGCTCGAGGGCTCGCCCGGCGTAGACCACCTGGTGCCGATCACCCGGCCGTACAAGCTCGCCTCGATGCAGTTCAGGCATGGACGGCGAACGGTGATCGACATAGACGGGCGCAAGATCGGCGGCAACCACTTCGCCACGATCGCCGGCCCCTGCACCGTCGAGTCGCGGGACCTGCTGCTCGATGCCGCGCACACGGTCAAGGAGGCCGGGGCGCAGCTGCTGCGGGGCGGCGCCTACAAGCCGCGCACCTCGCCCTACTCCTTCCAGGGGCTGGGGGAGGAGGGCCTGCGCCTCCTGGCCGAGGCCAAGGAGGTCACGGGCATGCCGATCGTGACCGAGCTCATGGACGTACGCGACCTCGACGCCGTGCTCGAGGTGGCCGACGTGATCCAGCTGGGCGCGCGCAACATGCAGAACTACACGCTGCTCACGGAGGTAGGCCGGGCGGGGCGGCCGGTGTTGCTGAAGCGCGGCCTGTCGGCAACGCTCGACGAGCTGCTGATGTCCGCCGAGTACATCCTCAAGGAGGGCAACACCGACGTGATGCTCTGCGAGCGCGGGATCCGCACGCACGAGACGGGCTACCGCTTCACGCTCGATCTGATGGCGGTACCGGTGCTCAGGGAGCTGACCCACCTGCCGGTGATCGTCGATCCCAGCCACGCGGCGGGGCGGCGCGACCTCGTGCCCGCGCTCTCGATGGCGGCCGCGGCGGCGGGGGCGGACGGCGTGGTGGTGGAGGTGCATCCCGATCCGGAGAACGCGATCTGCGACGGCCCGCAGCAGCTGCGCTCGGAGGACTTCGCCTCCTACCTGCGGCGGATGGAGCAGGTGGCGGAGATAGCCGGGAAGGAGCTGGCCTCCAGGGTTTGACCCGGCGGGTCCGACTTGCGTATCGCGATCCTGGGTGTGGGCCTCATCGGAGGATCGATCGGGCTCGCGGCGCGGGAGGGATGTGAGAGCCCGGAGATCGTCGGCTTCGGGCGCGACCCGGAGCGGCTGGCGCGCGCGCGGGAGCTCGGCGCCCTCGACACCGTCGCGGGATCGCTCGAGGAGGCGCTCGACGGCGCCCGGGCGTGCTTCTGCTGCGCACCCGTAGGTGTGCTGCAGGGTCAGATCGCCAATGCGCTTGCCGCCGCGCCCGGCGACTGCGTGGTCACCGACGTCGGCTCCATCAAGCGCGACATCGTCGAGTACGTCGAGGACGAGCGCTTCGTGGGGGGCCACCCGATCGCCGGAGCGGAGACCGCGGGCGTTGAGGGCGCGCGTGCCGATCTCTTCCGTGGCGCCGTCTGGTATCTCACCCCGACCGAGCGCTCGTCGGGCATCCTCTACGAGCGGCTGCACCGGATGGTGGTTGCCTTCGGGGCCCGGCCCGTAGCCATCGATGCCGAGTCCCACGACAGGCTGCTGGCCACCGTCAGCCACCTCCCTCACGTGCTCGCCAACGTGCTGGTGGCGCAGGCCGCGCTGGCGCTTACCGAGGAGGACGCCGCGCTCCCGCGCGTTGGACCGAGCTTCCGTGACGCCACCCGCGTCGCGGGCGCCAACTCGTCCATCTGGACGGACATCTACATGGCAAACCGGGGGGCGATCGCCGACCAGATCGAGGCGGCGGCTGCGCGAATGAACGACGTGGCCGCCACCCTCCGGGCCGGGGACGCAGGGGCGATCGAGGCCTGGAACGAGGAGGCAGCGGACTGCCGACGGCGGCTGCTCGAGGCCGACCTTGCGGGCGGCGTGGTCCACGAGTTGCGCCTGACGGTGCCAAACCGCCCCGGTACCGTCGCGCAGTGGGCCCTGGCGCTCGGCAAGGCAGGGGTGAACATCGTGGACCTCGCGCTGGCCCCGGCGCCCGACATGCGCTCGGGCGCCATGACCCTCTGGATCGGGGGAGACGAGCAAACCGTCCGCGCACGCGAGCTGATCGGCGAGCTCGGCTTTCCGGTGGCTGGCCCATGAGCGCCGGAGGGAGCTTCGAGCCCTCGGGGGCGGTGCGGGGCACCTACAGGCCGCCCGCGGACAAGTCGATCTCCCACCGCGCCGCGCTGTTCGGCGCGATGTCCGACGTGCCGGTCACGGTGCGCAACTACCTCGACTCGGCCGACACCGGCAGCACCCTCGATGCGCTGCTGGGGATCGGCGCCGGCATCACGCAGGACGGTGACGACCTGGTGGTGCGGGGGGTCGGACTACACGCCGCGCTCGAGGCCACCGGCGGCCGGCTCGACGTGGGCAACTCGGGCACGCTCCTGCGGCTCATTCCCGGCTGGCTCGCCGGACAGCCAGGTGGCGAGTGGACGCTGGACGGCGACGAGTCGATACGCCGCCGCCCGGTGGATCGCGTGGTCGAGCCGCTGGCGCTGATGGGCGCCGGGGTGGCCGCCCGTGAAGGGCGCTACCCGCCGCTCACCGTGCGGGGCGCAGAGCTACACGGCATCGAGTACCCAGCTCCGGTGGCCAGCGCGCAGGTCAAGTCGTGCGTGCTGATCGCGGGGATGCTGGCCGACGGCACCACCACGCTCACCGAGCCTCGCCAGAGTCGCGACCACACCGAGCGCATCCTGCAGCGCTCGCGGGTGCCGCTCGAGCGCGACGGGCTGACCGTCACGGTCACCCAGGTCGACGAGCTCGAGCTGGACGAGATCACAGTGCCGGGAGACCCGTCGTCGGCTGCCTTCATCGTGGCCGCCGCCTGTCTCGTGCCTGGCTCCAGAGTGGTGATCGCCGATGTCGGCCTGAACTGGACCCGCACAGGGTTCCTTCGCATCGCCCAGCGAATGGGAGCCGTGATCCTCGGTGACCTCGAGGAGCCAGGCACCGTTTCCTCCGAGGAGCCCGTCGGTGAGCTCGACGTGGCCCACGGGCCGCTCGACGGGACGGAGGTGGGTCCGGATGAGGTGCCGACCTCGATCGATGAGCTGACACTGGTGGCGCTGCTCGGCGCCTTCGCGGAGGGCGAGACCACGGTGCGTGGGGCTGCGGAGCTGCGTCACAAGGAGTCGGACCGGATCTCCGGCGTGGTGGACGGACTGAGGGGGATCGGCGCCGACATCGAGGAGACCGCCGACGGCTTCTCGGTGCGAGGCAACGGGGCCCGCCTCGAGGGGGGCACCCGCGACGCACGCGGCGACCACCGGCTGGCGATGCTGGGCGCGGTGGCGGGACTGGCATCGCGCAAGGGCGTTCAGGTCGTCGGGATGGAGGCTTCGGCGATCTCCTACCCGGCGTTCGAGCAGGACCTGGCCGCGTTGCTTCGGGGGTGAGGCGGCTCGCCTAGGCGCTGATCCTCCCGCGGCACCGCCCCACGGTCCGTCGCGGGACCGGTTGTTCCTGACCGGCCCCCTGTGCCGTTTGCGCACAAGTGGGCGCCGGTGCGCCCCGGCCGCAGGGCGCCCTCCCGGAGCGTGGCCGCTACACGACCTCTATCCAGGACGCCGCTCCAAATCCCACGGCGCCCGCCCGCCTCCCAGCGCGCGCGGCCGGTCGCCGGCCAGCAACTAGCCTTCCACGCGCGATGGTCGTGGCGATCGATGGTCCCGCGGGAGCGGGCAAGAGCACCGTGGCGCGCGCCACCGCGCGCGCACTCGGGTTCACCTACCTCGATTCCGGTGCGATGTACCGGGCAGCAGCGCTCGCCCTGCTCGAGGAGGGCGGCGCCGCCTCCGAATCGGCGGAGCGCCTTCAGATCCAGCTGGGCGAGCGGGTGATCGCCAACGGACGCGACGTGACGGACGCCATCCGCGCCCCGGCGGTCTCCGAGGCCGCTTCGCGCATCGCCACGAACGAGAAGGTGAGGGCGGCGCTCGTGGCAAAGCAGCGCGCCCTGTTGGGATCGGGGGACTGGGTGGCCGAGGGGCGTGACATCGGCACCGTGGTGGCACCCGAGGCCGAGGTCAAGGTCTTCCTCACGGCAAGCCCCGAGGAACGAGCGCGCCGGCGGGCGGACGAGCTGGGAGCAGACCTCGAGACCGTGCAGCGCGATCAGGCGCTGCGCGACGCTCAGGACCAGGGTCGCGAGCACTCGCCGCTGCGACCGGCCGCCGGGGCGATCGAGCTCGACACCTCCGGGCTCACCGTGGAGCAGGTGGTGGAGCGCATCGCCGCCCTCGCGCGCGCCGCCCGGACGGGTTGAGGGAGCGATGGCCCTTCCGAAGGTGGCGGTGGTGGGCTACCCCAACGTGGGCAAGTCCACCCTGGTCAACCGGCTCTCCGACAGCCGCGAGACCGTTGTGCACGAGCAGTCCGGAGTCACGCGCGACCGCAAGGAGGTGGAGGCCGACTGGAACGGGCGCTCGTTCGTGCTGGTGGACACCGGCGGTGTCGACATGGACGAGCGCGGGGACCTGGCACGGTCCGTCCAGCGCCAGGCCCGCACCGCCCTGGGAGAGGCCGACGTCGCGGTGTTCGTGGTGGACGCCGCCGCGGGCCTGCGCCCCGGCGACGCCGAGCTGGCCGCGGAGCTGAGGGCCGCCGCCACCCCGGTGATCGTGGCTGCCAACAAGGTGGACGACGGTCGCCAGGCGCCGCAGGTGGCGGAGTTCTTCGGTCTCGGGCTGGGTGAGCCGGTGGCGGTCTCGGCGGTGCACGGCCTCGGCACGGGCGACCTGCTCGACCGCATCGCCGAGCTGCTCACCCGCGTGCCAGAGCGCCAGGAGGTGGAGGAGACGCGGCTGGCGGTGATAGGCCGACCCAACGTGGGGAAGTCCTCGCTCGTCAACAAGCTGCTGGGGGAGGAGCGCGTGATCGTGGCGGACGTGGCGGGCACCACGCGGGACTCGATCGACACCCGTATCGAGTTCGACGGGCGGCGGGTGGTGCTGGTGGACACCGCTGGTCTGCGACGGCGGACGAAGGTGGCCGGGACGGTCGACTACTACGCGCAGCTCCGTTCGGAGCGGGCCGCCGAGCGGGCCGCGGTGGCGATCGTGCTCTGCGACGCCTCCGAGGGCGTGACCACCGAGGACTTCCGGATCGCCGAGCTGGCGATGAAAAAGCGCTGCGCGAGCGTGATCGCGCTGAACAAGTGGGACATCTCGGATACCGACCTGGAGGACGCAAAGGCACGCGTCAACACCAAGCTGCGCCAGCGACCGCGCGTGATGGCGGTCTCGGCGCAGACCGGGCGGGGGCTCAAGCGGCTGGTGGCCGAGGCGCTCGACCTGGCCGACCGCGCCGGCGCGCGGGTTCCCACGCCCGAGCTGAACCGCTTCCTCTCCGACCTCCAGTCGGCCCGCCAGCCGCCCGCCACGCGCGGAAAGCGCCTCAAGCTGTACTACCTGGTCCAATTCGAGGCCGGGCCGCCGCGCTTTGCCCTCAAGGTCAACGACCGCTCGCTTATCACCCGCGACTACGCCTACTTCCTCGAGAACAGACTGCGTGAGCGCTTCGGGCTGCAGGGCGTGCCGGTGGTGATCGACATCGAGACCGCGGGCGGCCGACGCCATGGAGGCCGTTGAGCGCGGGCGCGGACCGCCTCTGTACCCTTGACCGCTTCCGCCGTCGACCCACCGGAGCCGACCTTCTCCCCCCATGCGCCCTGACGACCTTCCAGACAACGAGTTCCTGTTCACCTCCGAATCCGTCACGGAGGGACACCCGGACAAGATCGCCGACCAGATCTCCGACGGAGTGCTCGACGCGATCATGCGCGACGACCCGGTCGGTCGCGTTGCCTGCGAGACGCTCGTGAACACCGGCTTGATCGTGGTGTCCGGCGAGATCTCGACCGAGACCTACGTCGACATCCCGGACATCGCGCGGGAGACCGTGCGAGGCATCGGCTACGACAACGCCACCTATGGCTTCGACTGCAACACGTGCGCGGTGATCAACGCGATCGACAAGCAGTCGCCCGACATCGCCCAGGGAGTGGACAAGGCCTACGAGGCCCGCACCGACCCGGGCGACGAGGACGAGCTCGACATCGCCGGTGCCGGCGATCAGGGCATGATGTTCGGCTACGCCACCAACGAGACCGACGAGCTGATGCCGATGCCGATCTCGCTCGCACACAAGCTGGCCCACCGGCTCGCCGATGTCCGCAAGAGCGCGGTGCTTCCGTACCTGCGCCCGGACGGCAAGACGCAGGTCACGGTTCGCTATGAGGACGGTCGCCCGGTGGAGATCGAGAAGGTGCTGATCTCGACCCAGCACGGCCCCAAGGCCGACTCGCTCACCCTGATCAAGCCCGATCTCTGGGAGCACGTGGTGCACCCCATCCTGCCCCGCGACATGTACGACGAAAAGAAGCTGCAGTCCGGGCACAACTTCCTTGTCAACCCGACGGGCAAGTTCGAGATCGGTGGCCCTATGGGGGACTGCGGCCTGACCGGGCGCAAGATCATCGTGGACACCTACGGCGGCGCGGCCCGCCACGGCGGCGGCGCCTTCTCGGGCAAGGACCCGTCGAAGGTCGACCGCTCGGCCGCCTACGCGGCTCGCTATGTCGCCAAGAACGTGGTGGCCGCCGGACTGGCCGACCGCTGCGAGATACAGGTGGCCTACGCGATCGGGGTGGCGCATCCGGTGTCGGTGATGGTGGAGACCTACGGGACCGAGAAGGTGGCCCGCTCGACGATCGCGAAGCTCGTTAACGAGCACTTCGACCTGCGCCCCGGCGCCTTCCGCGAGTACCTCAACCTCCACCGCCCGATCTACCAGAAGACGGCCGCCTACGGCCACTTCGGTCGCGAGGACGCCGACTTCACGTGGGAGCGCACCGACAAGGTGGAGGCGCTGCGGGAGACCGCGGGGCTCGCCGCGGGCAGCGCAGTCTAGGAAGGATCCCCGCGGGGCGGCGGCCCGCGTAGCCTACGGATCGTGACCGGCTCAGCAGAGCTTCGCGACGTCTACGAGGGCCACTATGCCGCCGAGGGGGCGGACGCCATGCTCTACGGGGGCTGGCGCGAGCTGTGCGCAGAGGGAAAGGCAGACCACGTGGCCGAGCTGGTCGGGCGCCTGCCCGAGCCGCCCCGGACGGTGGCCGACGTGGGTTGCGGCGACGGCGTGTTGCTCACGCTGCTCTCGCGCCGCGGCATCGGCGAGCGGCTACATGGGTTCGAGATCACAGAGCGCGCGGTCCGGATCGCGGCGGGAAGGCCCGAGATCGAACGGGTTGAGCGCTTCGACGGCGTGACCCTGCCGGTGCCAGACGCCGCCTACGACCTGGGGGTCCTATCGCACGTCCTGGAGCACGTGCCCGAGCCGCTGCCGCTGCTGCGTGAGGTGGCTCGGGCCTGCCGGGCGGTGGTCGTCGAGGTTCCACTCGAGGACAACCGCTCCGCCTCACGGCCCGCCGCCGAGGCCGGGCGCCGCAAGATCGGTCACCTGCACCGCTTCAGCCGGGCCGCCGTGCACCGGCTGGCGCGGGACGCAGGTCTCCGGGTGGCCGGGGAGCTCTCCGATCCGCTTCCGCTGGCCGTGCACGTCTACTTCGCCGACTCCACACGGGCTCGCGCC
Organism: Thermoleophilaceae bacterium; assembly: GCA_035942755.1. Classification (GTDB taxonomy): domain Bacteria; phylum Actinomycetota; class Thermoleophilia; order Solirubrobacterales; family Thermoleophilaceae; genus JAAYBF01. Next base: position 4,095 of record DASZCV010000001.1, on the reverse strand, counting down.
AAGGGGCTTGCCAAGGCAGGCGCAAGGCGCGCGCTCTTCGCCGCCTCGGCTCGCTTTGCCGAGCGCGCCTTCACGCTGCACTACGCCTGCCTTTGCGTGTCGGCGCAGGCGCCGGCTGCCTCCGGCGTCCGCCGCCCGACGTAACTTGGCCGGGTGATCGTCAAGGTCGAGCCGTTGACGCCTGCGCGCTCGCTGCGCGGCCCGTTCGACTACCTACTCGGGTCAGGCCACGAGGGCGTCGGAGTGGGCAGCATGCTCGTGGTCCCGTTCGGTGGCAGGCGGCTGCTCGGCGTGGTGGTCGATGTGGCGGAGGAGAGCGAGCTGGCTCCCGAACGCCTGGCCGAGCCGCTCGCTGCACTCGAGGCAGATGTCCCGGCGGAGCTCGTTAGGCTGGGCCTGTGGGTGGCCCGGGAGTACGTGTCCACCCCTGCCCGCGGGCTCGCCCTGGTGCTCCCGCCCGGTACCGGCACGGGGACGGGGCGCCGCCTGAGCGCCCGCCGCTCACTCACGGCCACGCTCACCGGCGCCGGGCGCGCCGCGCTCGAGGAGGGCCTGCCCGGGCCGCTCGGTGCCCGCCAGAGGACGGCGCTCGAGGCCCTTCACGCCGGCCCCGTCCGAGTCAGCGTCCTCGCGCGGCAAACCGGCTGCGATCATCCCTGCGTGCGCGGGCTGGAGCGCCGCGGGCTCGTGAGGCTCGAGCACACGCTGGAGGCGGCGCGCCGTCCTCGCATCGGCGGCGTCGGCGCGCGGACCACGGTGGCCGAGCTCACCGCGGAGCAGGACGCCGCCCTCGCCGAGATCCTCGCGCGGATGGAGGGCGACGATGGCGAGGCGCGCAACGTGCTGCTCCAGGGCGTCACCGGCAGCGGCAAGACGGAGGTGTACCTGCGCGCCGTGGCGGCGGCGCTCGAGCAGGGGAGGGCGGCGATCGTGCTGGTGCCCGAGATAGCGCTCACACCCCAGACCGCAAGCCGGTTCATCGAGCGCTTCGGCGACACCGTGGCGGTGCTCCACTCGCAGCTCACCGCCCGCGAGCGCTTCGACGAGTGGACGCGCCTGCGCTCGGGGGAGGCACGGGTTTGCGTCGGCCCTCGCTCGGCCGTGTTCGCGCCGCTCGAGCGCCTCGGGCTGATCGTTGTGGACGAGGAGCACGACGCCTCCTACAAGCAGGAGGGCGACCCGCGCTATGACGCCCGCTGGGTGGCCGAGCGGCGCGCGGTCGAGTGTGGCGCGGTCCTCGTGGCGGGGTCTGCCACTCCTCGGCCCGAGAGCGTGCGCCGCCTCGACCGGCTGCGGCTGAGCCAGCGGGTGGACGGGCGCGGATTGCCGCCGGTCGAGGTGCTCGGCATGGTGGGCGTTTCGGGGCCGCTTCACGAGCGCACGCGCGACGCGCTCGACGACGTGCGCCGCGCCGCGGGAAAGGCGATCGTGCTGCTCAACCGGCGCGGGTGGTCGAACTTCCTGACCTGCCGGGCCTGTGCGCGTGTCTGGGGCTGCCCGGCCTGTGACGTGTCGCTCGTGCTGCATCGTCGCGCCGGGTGCGTGTCCTGCCACCACTGCGGTCATCGGGAGCGCGTGCCGGGGGCGTGTCCCGACTGCGGCTCGGTCTCGCTGTCGAGGCACGGGATGGGCACCGAGCAACTGGGAGCGGAGCTCGAGCGGCTGATGTCCCCCTTGCCCGTGTTCCGACTGGACGCGGACACGGCGGCGGGCGCCGGCGTCGCAGGCACGCTCGAGCGCTTCGACGCCGCCCGAGCGGGAGTGCTCGTGGGCACCCAGATGGTGGCCAAGGGGCACGACTTCCCGGATGTGACGCTCGGTGTGGTGCTCGATGCCGATGCCACCTTGCGCTTCCCGGACTTCCGCGCGGAGGAGCGCACGTTTGCGCTCGTGGCCCAGCTCGCGGGGCGAAGCGGGCGCGGCCCCCGCGGCGGCCGTGTGGTGGTGCAGGCGCTCGACCCCGAGGCCCGCGCTCTGCGCCACGCCGCCAGGCACGACGCGGACGGCTTCCTCCAGGCTGAGCTCGGGCGCCGGGAGGCGCTCGGCTACCCGCCCTTCGGGCATCTCATCAGGATCGTCTGCTCCTCGGAGGGGCAGGGGCCGCAGTTGAGCGCCGCCGAGGCGGTTCGCGAGGCGATCGACGCACCGGGGGTGGCGGTGCTCGGGCCCGCTCCGCTCTTTCGCCTCAAGGGGCGCGAGCGCACCCAGCTCGTGGTGAAGGGACGCGATCGGGGGGCCGCAATCGCCGCCGTGCGCCGTGCGGTGGAGTCGGTGGCGGGCGATCGCGCCCACCGCGGCGCGAGCTACGCCGTGGACGTTGACCCTCAGTAAGAGGCTCTAGACTCGTCGGGGATGGCCGGCGAGCACGAGCACGAGCTGCTGGAGGGCGAACGAGACGAGGTCGAGGAGGGCGTTCCGGCCCCCGACCCCGAGCTCGAGGCGCGTCGCGCGGCGGCGCTGTCGCTCGTCCGCCGCTTGGGCGATCCGGTGCTGCGAAGCCGCGCCGTGGAGGTCGACCGCTTCGACGAGTCGCTCAGGGGCCAGGTGGCGCGGATGGCCGGGCTGATGCACGACGCCTTCGGGCTCGGCCTGGCCGCCCCGCAGCTCGGGATCTCCCAGCGACTGCTGGTCTATCGCGTCGGGATCGACGCTCCGCTGATCGCCCTGGCCAACCCCGAGCTCGAGTGGTCGAGCAAGGAGGAGGAGACGATGGAGGAGGGCTGTCTCTCGCTGCCCGGGGTCACCGTGGACGTGGACCGGTCCGTGCACCTGCGGGTGCGTGCTCGGGACGAGCACGGCGACGAACGGCGCGTGGAGGCCTCGGGCCTCGAGGCGCGCGTGATCCTGCACGAGATGGACCATCTCGACGGTGTCCTGATCCTCGACCGCACCAGCCGCGATCAGCGCAAGGAGGCGATGAAGGCGCTTCGAGAGGCCGAGCGAGACCGCTCGGAGCGGGCTGCCTGAGCCCGGGGCGCCTCTCTCCCAATACCGAGCCTTTTCGGACGGCGCCTTTGCCGATATTTTTCGGGCATGGCGGGGGCGACGATTCAGCATGAGGCTACGCAGCTCTCGCTTGACCTTCGTCTGGCGCTGAAGGTGGTGCGCCCGGAGTTGAGCGAGGATCCGCTTTTCGCTGATGCCCGCTCAGCGACGAGTTCTCGTGGCGCTCTGTGCGCCGCTCGGGACAGGTGGGCCCGGGCGCCAGGCCAGGCTCCAACCGCGAGATCGCAGGAGCTCTGCCTTCGGTCGAGGCGGTTCTCACACACCTCAAGTCCTCTTCGAGCTCTTCGAGGTGCCGGATTGGATCTGCCCCAGAACCGCAAACGCGCCGAACTGGCCCGTCGCGCGCTCGTCTCCGGGGTGGTCGGGCAGCGGCAGCCTCGGGCGCGGGACCGCTGATGCGATAGACCGCGCGCCGGCGCCCGCCGAAGGCCAACCCTGGAGGCAGGGGTGGCTCCTTCACCCCCTTCGGGGGTTGTCACCGGCACGGGTCGACGCGAAGCTTTGGGATCACTGTGCGACTCACCCGTGCAGATCAGCAGCTCCTCGAGCGCGAGGCCGAGCTCGCGCAGCTGGAGGCAACGCTTGCAGGAGCACCCGAGGGCGAGGGCCGGCTGATAGTCCTCGAGGCCGCCGCCGGGCTTGGCAAGACGCGTCTGGTGGAGGCGGCGATCGCCCAGGCCGAGGAGCGCAGGATGATCGCGCTCACCGCGCGGGGCACGGAGCTCGAGCGCGACTATGCATTCGGGGTTGTACACCAGCTCTTCGAGCCGGCGATCATGGGCGCAGGCGAGCGCGGACGCGAGGCACTGTTTGGAGGTGCAGCCGCGCTGGCGCGGCCGCTGTTCGAGACCCCGGACCAACCGCGACCTGCGCCCCCCGACCCGGCCTTCGCCACCCTCCACGGCCTCTACTGGCTGCTTGCGAACCTCGCCTCCGAGCGCCCGCTGCTGCTCGCGCTCGACGACGCGCAGTGGGCCGACGGCGCCTCGCTTCGGTTTCTCTCCTTCCTTCTGCCGCGCCTTGCGGAGCTGCCCCTGGCGCTGCTCGTGGCGCTGCGCACGGCAGAGCCGGGATCGGAGCGCCCAGAGC